>NZ_JACCQC010000090.1:0-436 GCF_015712225.1 Burkholderia sp. 9775_39
CGGAACGGATCGCGACTGGCTGCGTAAAGTGCGTCCGTGGTTCCAGCACCGTGCACATATGCACGTTCGTCTGCGCTGCCCGGCGAACAGTCTGGAATGTGAAGATCAGCCGCTTCCACCGCCTGGCGATGGCTGTGGTTATGAATTGCAAAGCTGGTTTGAACCGGCGAAGCCTGGAACCTCTAAGCCTGAGAAGAAGACACCGCCTCCGTTGCCGCCTTCCTGCCAGGCGCTACTGGATGAGCACGTGATCTAATGGAAACGTTTAATAGCCTGTTTATGGTTTCCCCGCTGTTGCTGGGAGTTCTCTTTTTTGTCGCCATGCTGGCGGGATTTATCGACTCGATTGCCGGTGGCGGTGGGTTACTCACCATTCCGGCATTGATGGCGGCGGGGATGTCTCCCGCTAACGCGCTGGCAACCAATAACCTGCAAG
>NZ_JACCQC010000091.1:0-435 GCF_015712225.1 Burkholderia sp. 9775_39
ATCTTGGCGTCCTCAGCCTTGCCGCGGACCAGCTTGACGTATTCCTTGCGCCGTTCCTCTGTCAGTTCGGGGAGCACCACGCGGATCACGTTGCCGTCATTGGACGGGTTGGCGCCGAGATCGGAATCACGGAGCGCCTTCTCGATCTCGCTCAGTGCGGAGCGGTCAAACGGGGTGATCAGGAGGGTGCGTGCTTCCGGGTTCTGGAAGGACGCCAGCTGCTGCAGCGGCGTGGGCGAGCCGTAGTAGTTGACGATGACCTTCGAGAACAGGGACGGGTTGGCGCGGCCGGTGCGTACGGTCGCGAAGTCTTCCTTTGCTGCCTCGACTGCCTTGTCCATGCGGGCTGTGGCGTCTGACATGGTCTCTTCGATCACGATTTCTCCTTTGGTTCGAAATCCGCTGCTTTCAAGCGTCCGATTCAGTTGATAATCC
>NZ_JACCQC010000092.1:0-434 GCF_015712225.1 Burkholderia sp. 9775_39
GGCTACATTCACCGTTAAAGCGTTCCGCATGGCAGCTAATGTCGTGGCTGTGCAGGCCGTTGAGTACTTTCTCTCCCGCCAGCTTCATCACGAAGTCATCCGCAATCACAAAAAAGCTGTCCGCCAGGTTTTTAGCGTATTGACCAAACAAGGTGGAAGCGTCAGGACCCTGGAGATATTTGGCTGGAGATTGAATAACTTTTAGCATTCCTTTCATCCTCAAATAAGTACATGTTTTTACATGGTGAGCCCTGGCGTTAACCTGTTTGGCCTGATGCAGACGGCGAAAACGGGAGGTACCGGAGCGATGCAATAACTGTATGGCGAGGCGTGCACAAAAAAATCTTTCGTCTTTTTGTTCTGATATGAAACAGATAAAAACGGAGTACGTTCCATATTGGAACGCTTATCCACAAAAATGATAAGGTTTGCGA
>NZ_JACCQC010000093.1:0-431 GCF_015712225.1 Burkholderia sp. 9775_39
ATATTGAATTTCAAGTGAAAAAACAAAACCTATTGATGTGGAAACAAGTCAACTCAAGTTTAGTTTTTGTTGGAAGTGTTGTATCTCTAGTTTTATTGATAGGTATATTTCTTATGATGTATTATAAACAAGTTTCAGAAGGACATGAAGATAGAGATGCATATATAACGATGAAACAACTAGGATTAGATGAAATTTTAATCAAAAAAACAATTAATAAACAAGTAATATGGGTATTTCTCATTCCTGTAATTGTTGCAATCATACATACGTTAGCTGCTTTTCGCATCATATACTCTGTATTAGGAATCGTTGGTCAATATGACTTGGGACTGTATGCTACAAGTTATGTCGGTGTGATAGTTGTATTTATTATTTTTTATTCAATAATGTACTGGATTACTTCTAGAATTTATTATACGATGATAAAC
>NZ_JACCQC010000094.1:0-428 GCF_015712225.1 Burkholderia sp. 9775_39
TTATAGCCCAGTGCCACCAGCGCAGCAACCGCTTCCTGTTCAGCATCGTCGGTCGCCGGGCTGGCAGGAGACGTGAGTACCAGGTCGGCGGCTGGCGTAAAGAGATCGCCATGCAAACCTTTAAATCGGTCTTTCATTTCGACAATCAAACGTTCGGCGGTTTTTTTGCCAATACCCGGCAGTTTCACCAGTGCCCCCACTTCTTCACGCTCAACGGCATTAACGAACTGCTGCGCTGACATTCCGGAGAGGATCGCCAGCGCCAACTTCGGGCCGACGCCGTTGGTTTTGATCAACTCTTTGAACAACGTGCGCTCTTGTTTATTGTTAAAACCGTACAGCAGTTGCGCGTCTTCACGCACCACAAAGTGGGTGAAAACGATCGCTTCCTGACCCGCTTCAGGGAGTTCATAAAAACAGGTCATCGG
>NZ_JACCQC010000095.1:0-425 GCF_015712225.1 Burkholderia sp. 9775_39
CCCTTTGATTATCGTAAATACCAGCTGAGAGAAGAGCTTTTAAGATCTTATGCTAAACGAGGGGTGTCCATTATTTATGTCAATCAAATTGGTGGTCAGGACGATTTGCTTTTTGATGGGCAATCTTTAGCCATGGATAATCAAGGTATTATCCGTGCTCTGGCTCCTGCCTTTGAAGAAAGCTTATGTACTGTCAATATAGACGGTAACAAAATAGACGGATCAATCACCCCTTACCTCGACAAAGAAGCACTTATTTATAAGGCACTGGTTTGTGGTACCAGAGATTACGTCAGAAAAAACAATTTCCCTGGCGTACTGCTTGGGCTCTCCGGAGGCATTGACTCTGCCTTAACGTTAACAATAGCTGTCGATGCGCTCGGAGCAGAGCAAGTCCATGCCGTGTTGATGCCCTCACAATATAC
>NZ_JACCQC010000096.1:0-425 GCF_015712225.1 Burkholderia sp. 9775_39
ATCACGCACTGCGCGTGATGAAAAGTGCCTGCGTCAGCGTGCTGATGCAGGCATTTTGTTTTTGGCGGCCGCGTTTGTGGCCGCGCCGGGCAACCGGTGAGTGATGGCAGTCGGCTAGTTCAAAATGGAGCGGCTGCCAAGGACCGGGGGCGGCAGGAAGCAGGGCCTTGTGTCATTCCAACGCGGCATTGATGCCAGCGCTGCGCTGGAATGGCATAAAACACACCTCTGCAACCGCACCGTCTTACGGAACGTGTTTGTCGCGGTGAAGCGCAATGAAGCGCGCCGCGAATACCGAACAGGAGATGCTATGACCATGTTCAATAAGGTCGTCAAAGAATTCCAATGGGGCGGCCATAAGGTCCGCATGGAGACGGGTGAGATCGCCCGTCAGGCGAGCGGCGCTGTGCTGCTCGATATGGACG
>NZ_JACCQC010000097.1:0-422 GCF_015712225.1 Burkholderia sp. 9775_39
ACACCACCAAGCCAATCAAGACCCACACCACAAATGCGATCCAGGTGACAGCCTGCAGTTGGCTCATCAGGAACAGGCACAGGCCGATCGCCAGCAGCGGCACCACTGGCACGCCAGGGCAGCGGAAGCCGCGATGCAGGTCCGGACGGGTCCGGCGCAGCACCAGCACGGCCACGGCGATCAACGAGAAGGCGGCGAGCGTGCCGATGTTGATCAGTTCAGCCAGCACATTCAGCGGAACAAATGCGGCGATCAGCGCAAAGACAATCCCCACCACCCAGGTGTTGAGGAACGGCGTCGAGTAGCGCGGATGAATGTGCGACAGGCGCTTGGGCAGCAGGCCGTCGCGCGACATGGCGAAGATGATGCGCGTCTGACCGTACGCCATCACCAGGATCACGGTCGTCATGCCAATGATGGCG
>NZ_JACCQC010000098.1:0-421 GCF_015712225.1 Burkholderia sp. 9775_39
GCTTTAATGTTGTGCGAGTTAAGTGTGATTTATCTGAGGATAAATTCTACTGAATTTGTCTACTTTAGAGTGAAATTTGCTATAATGCTCAGCTATCCTTTTTTATCTCTCAATTACCACTATGCATTATCCTAAAGTATACGATGTCATTGTTATCGGTGGCGGTCACGCCGGTACGGAAGCGGCTCTGGCTGCAGCGCGTATGGGTCGACAGACTTTACTCTTAACTCATAACATTGAGACTTTAGGGCAGATGAGCTGTAACCCGGCCATCGGTGGTATTGGTAAATCGCATTTGGTGCGTGAAATTGATGCTTTGGGCGGTGCGATGGCACTGGCTGCCGATAAAGGCGGTATTCAATTCCGTATTTTGAACTCGCGTAAAGGCGCTGCAGTACGTGCAACACGTGCGCAGGCGGAC
>NZ_JACCQC010000099.1:0-420 GCF_015712225.1 Burkholderia sp. 9775_39
GTTCAGTATCTGGTCGAGCAGAATCGATTTCCGGTGAACTGTCTCAAGATCGAAGTCACGGAAAGTGCAGTCATGGCAGACCCCGACCGTACGCTGAGAGCCCTGAATGAACTTCATGGCCTTGGTGTTCGGATCGCGGTCGACGATTTTGGTACGGGGTATTCCTCTCTCGCCTACCTGCAGAAGCTGCCGGTGGATGACCTGAAGATTGATCGCTCCTTCGTGAGTGGTCTCTCTGGGAGCCAGCCATCAAAGGCGATCGTGCACTCGATCATTTCGCTGGCGCACAGTCTGGGCCTGTCGGTGACGGCGGAAGGTATTGAGTCGGAAGCAGACATGCGGATTCTTCGCGCCGCCGGCTGCGATTTTGGGCAGGGATACTACATCGGCCATCCGATGCCATTCGATGCAGTGCATGAC
>NZ_JACCQC010000009.1:0-268900 GCF_015712225.1 Burkholderia sp. 9775_39
GCCAACCGCCTCGGTAATTCCGCCTCTGGTCAGCCCCGCGCCACCCGCGCTATCGTTTCCCCCATCCCCACAGCCCAGGAGCTGCCTTTGCCTACCCGCCACGGAGTCGACCTCATCCGCGCCCGCGCGCTGTTCGATCGCGAACGCCAGACGTTCACCGAAGCCATGCCGGTTTCCCGCGCGCTGTCCGCGGAAGCGTCCGAGCACTTGCTGTTCGGCGTGCCGTTGCACTGGATGCAGGACTGGTCGACCCCGTTCTCGCTCTACGTGAAGGAAGCCCGCGGCGCGACGTTTACCGACGTCGACGGTCATCGCTACGTCGATTTCTGCCTCGGCGACACCGGCGCGATGTTCGGCCATGCGCCCGAACCCGTCGCCCGCGCGCTCGTCGAACAGGCCACGCGCGGCTACACGACGATGCTGCCGAGCGAGGACGCCGCGTGGGTGTCGCGCGAACTCGCGCGGCGCTTCAAGTTGCCGGTCTGGCAATTCGCGTTGAGCGCGAGCGACGCGAACCGCTTCGTGCTGCGCTGGGCGCGCGCGGCCACCGGCCGCAACACGATCGTCGTGTTCAACGGCTGTTATCACGGCACGGTCGACGACGTGTTCGTCGATCTCGTCGACGGCCGCCCGGTACAGCGCGACAGCCTGCTCGGGCAGTCGTACGACCTGCTCGCGAACACGCGCGTCATCGAGTTCAACGATCTGGCCGCGCTCGAAGCGGCGCTGCAGGACGGCGATGTCGCGTGCGTGCTCGCGGAGCCCGCGATGACGAACATCGGCATGGTGCTGCCCGACCCGGGTTTCTGGGAAGCCGCGCGCGAACTGACGCGCCGCACCGGCACGCTGCTGGTGATCGACGAGACGCACACGATCAGCAGCGGCCCCGGCGGTTACGCGGTCGCGCACGGTCTCGAACCGGACATGCTGGTGGTCGGCAAGCCGATCGCGGGCGGCGTGCCGTGCGCGGTGTACGGGTTCAGCGCCGAATTCGCGGCGCGCGCCAAGCAGGCGAAGCTGAACGCGCCGCCCGGCCACTCGGGCATCGGCACGACGCTCACCGCGAACATGCTCGCGATGCATGCGATGCGCGCGACGCTCGCCGAAGTCGCGACCGACGCCGCGTATGCGCACATGTTCGCACTCGCCGCGCGGCTCGCGACGGGCCTCGAACACGCGATCGCGACACACCGGCTGCCGTGGTGCGTGACGCGCATCGGCGCGCGCACCGAGTTTCAGTTCGCGCCGGTGCCGCCGCGCAACGGCACGCTGGCCGGCGCGCAGCTCGACAGCGAACTCGAGCACATCGTGCACCTGTACCTGCTGAATCGCGGCGTGCTGATCACGCCGTTCCACAACATGATGCTCGTGTGCCCGCAAACGACCGATGACGATGTCGACCGGCTCGTCGCGCAGTTCGATGCGTGTCTCGGTGAGCTGGTGTGATGCGCTGACGCAGGGCCGGTACGCGCGCGAGCGCGTACCGGGCCGCCGCTTTCGCTACACCGCCTTCAACGCCCGCCGCGCCACTTCCGCGAAATACCGCGCGCCCACCGGCAGGATCGCGTCGTTGAAATCGTAGGTTGCGTTGTGCAGCGGCACGCCGCCCTGCCCGGCCGCCTCGCCGTTGCCGATGAACGCGAAGTTGCCCGGCACTGCCTGCAGGAACGCGCCGAAATCCTCCGAGATCATCATCGGCTGCACGTCGGCGTGCACCGCGTCGGCGCCCGCGACGTGCGCAGCGGCCTGCACGGCCGTGTCGACCCATTCCGGCGAATTCACCGTCGGCGCGAACTCGTGCGTGTATTCGAACGTGCAGGTCGCGCCGTGCGTGCGGCAGATCCCTTCGCTGATCGCGCGCATCCGCGTTTCCAGCAGCGCCTGCACGTCGCGCGAATAGCTGCGCGTGTCGCCCTTGATCGTCACGGTCGACGGCAGCACGTTGCGCAGCCCGTCGGTGATGAATTCCGTGCACGAGATCACCGCCTGCTGGCCCGGGTCGAGATTGCGCGACACGATCGTCTGCAGCGCGAGCACGATCTGCGAGCCGATCACGATCGGGTCGATGCCCATGTGCGGACGCGCCGCATGCGTGCCGCGCCCGTCGATCCGGATCACGAAGTTGTCCTCGCTCGCCATGATGCCGCCCGCACGCGTCGAGAACGTGCCCGCGCGCATGCCCGGCATGTTGTGCGCGCCGAAGATCGCGTCGACCGGAAAGCGCTCGAACAGCCCGTCGGCCATCATCGCCTTCGCGCCGCGGCCGTGCTCTTCCGCCGGCTGGAAGATGAAGCGCACCGTGCCGTCGAAATCCTTGCGCTCGGCCAGCAGTTGTGCGGCGCCGAGCACCATCGACATGTGGCCGTCGTGTCCGCACGCATGCATCTTGCCCGGTGTGCGCGATACGTGTTCGCGACCCGGTGCGTGCTCGGCGATGTTCAGCGCGTCCATGTCCGCGCGAATGCCGATCGCGCGCCGGCCCGTGC
This sequence comes from Burkholderia sp. 9775_39, assembly GCF_015712225.1. NCBI lineage: Bacteria > Pseudomonadati > Pseudomonadota > Betaproteobacteria > Burkholderiales > Burkholderiaceae > Burkholderia > Burkholderia sp. 9775_39. The sequence goes on from NZ_JACCQC010000009.1 coordinate 2,487, forward strand.
CGGCCGTCAGGTTCGCGACGAGCCCGGTGCCGCCGATGCCGCGATGTACGTCGAGCCCGAGCGTCGTGAGAATCCGCGCGACGTAGTCCGACGTGTTCACCTCTTCGAAACCCGTCTCCGGATACTGGTGCAGATGGCGGCGCCAGGTCTTCAGCTGCCCCTGCAGCGTGCTTTCTGCCGTTGCGTCGATTGTGTCCATTGCGTTGGCCTCGTCGATAGTCACGTCGGTCGTCATGTCGTTCAGGCCGCCACCGCCACGCGGCTCAGCCAGTCGCGCTGCCGCGCGAGCACCGCGTCGGCCGTCTCGCCGACGCAATGCCGGTACACGGACGGCGCGGTCGCCCCTTCCGTGTTGATCGCCAGCACGCGCGCATTCGCATCGAGCCCGACCTGCCGCGCGAGCGTCGGGTCGCGCATCAGCACGTCGAGCCCGGCCACGCCGGCCGCGCCCGATTCGCCGGCGACGACCGGCACGTCGCGTGCGCTGCCGGCCGCGAGGCCGCGCATCGCCTGCACCGCGTCCTCGTCGTCGATCAGCATGAAGTAGTCGATGCACATCTTGAGGAAATCCCACGCGAGCGGCGACGCCTCGCCGCATGCGAGCCCGGCCATCACCGAATCGACGCTGCCGGTCGCCTTCGTCGCACGGCCGGCCAACGCGCTCTGGTACAGGCAATCGGCCTGGCGCGGCTCGACGACGACGAAGCGTGGCCGCTGCACGCCGTCGCGCTCCCACAGGTAACTCGCGACGCCCGCGGCGAGGCCGCCCACGCCGCCTTGCAGGAACACGTGCGTGAACGGCCGTCCGTCGTCCTCCGCGGCCTGCGCGGCCGCTTCGGCGGCGATCACGCCGTAGCCCTGCATCACGTCGCGCGGAATCGCTTCGTAGCCGTCGTACGACGTATCCGACACGACGTACCAGCCGTTCGCCTGCGCGAGCTGCGCCGCGCAGACGACCGATTCGTCGTAGTTCCCCGCGATGCGCACGATCCGCGCGCCGTAGGCCGAGATCGCGCGTTCGCGCTCGGCGTCGACGTTCGCATGCAGCACGATCACGCAGCCGCAGCCGATCGCGCGCGCGGCGGCAGCCAGCGCGCGGCCGTGATTGCCGTCGGTCGCGCTGATCACCGTCAGGTCGGCCAGCTCGGACGCGTAGCAGCCGGTGACGAGCCCCTGCGGATCGAGTTCTTGCGTGCGGCGCAACCGCTTCACGAGCCGCACCAGCGCGATCGGCGCGCCGAGCGCCTTGAAGCTGCCGAGCGGCGAGCGGCACGACTCGTCCTTCACGCTGACGCTCGCGACGCCGAGCCGCGCGGCCAGATCGGGCAGCGCGCGCAGCGGCGTGCGCGCGTGGCCGACGAGCGGCCAGTGCGCGAGCCACGCGCCGCTTTCGTCGGCCGACGCGATGTTCATCACGCGGCGCAGCGCGTTCGGGTAAGCGGTGCGCGACGCGCGCGGGTTGGCGATCAGCATGACGAAAGGCTCCGGATCAGGACCGCGCGGGCGGTCCGTCGGGTGGGTCGGGTCGGGTCGGGCAGGCGCGGGTTGCGCTTGCCGTCGGTTGGAAAAATAATATTGCGCATGCCGGTCAACAAAATCGCCAAATCGATGGCCCAGACGCAAAAATTTCTCATTCTTCCGAGGTTCGACACACCATCATGACGCCCCCTCTCGATGCGTTCGATCGCAAGTTGCTGATGGAAGTCCAGCGCGACGCGCAGACGCCGCAAGCCGAGCTCGGCGCGCGCGTCAACCTGTCGACGGCCGCGGTGAACCGGCGGCTGCGGCGCCTCGCGGAAGACGGCGTGATCGAGCGCTACACGGCCGTCGTCGCGCCGGACAAGGTCGACCATCCGCTGACGATCGTCGTGAACGTCGAGGTCGAGAGCGAGCAGATCGACCAGCTCGACGCGATGAAGCGCGCATTCGAGCGCTGCCTGCAGATCCAGCAGTGCTACTACGTGACGGGGGAATGGGATTTCGTGCTGATCCTCGCGGTGCGCAACATGGATCAGTACAACGCGCTCACGCGCGAGCTGTTCTTCGCGAACAACAACGTGAAGCGGTTCAAGACGCTGGTGAGCATGAGCCGCGTGAAGGTCGGGCTCGACGTGCCGGTCGATGCCGGCGAGTAAATGAATGGGGCCATGAAGCGGCCGGCACATCGTTGCATGCGCCGGCCGCCTCCCATCGACGGCTACGTCAGCGACAACTGAAGCTCGCCGCCGAATTCACGTCGCCCGAGCCGTTGTAGCGCGCGACCTGCGGATACGGGCACAACGGCCGCGTGCGTCCCGCGCCCCACGACGCGGGCACGTCCGCGTTCGGCACCGCGTTCGTCGTGTCGCGCGCGGCGGCCACGATCGCGGCCGGCGCCTGCCCCTGCTCGACCCACGCGACGAGCGGCGTCAGCATGTCGAACTGGTCGGCCGCCGGCCCGCCCGAACAGTGATTCATCCCCGGCACCGGATAGAAGCGCGCGAAGTTCGACGCGTCGCCGCCGTTCGCCTGCGTGACGTTCGCATACCAGTCGCGCGTGTCGTTGAACGAGAACACCGGATCGCCCGTGCCGTGATAGACGAGCAGCTTCGCGCCGCGCGCCTTCAGCGCGGCGAGGTTCGTCTCGTCGGGCGGCGTCATGAACGACCACGACGATTGCGTGTAAATGCCGTTCGTCGCGAAGATCGCCGGCGCGTCGTTGTCCATGTCGAAACCGAGCGCGAAACCGGGCAGGTTCGCGAGCGCCGCGGCGGTTTTCGGCGGCGTCATGAACGTGAACGCCATCGCGGCCGGATCGAGCGTGACGGAATTCGACTGCTTCCACCCAGCCCAACTAGGGCCCGAGATGCCCGGATCGTACGGGAAGCTCGCGTAGAGCGCCGTGCCCGCGCTGTTGCGCGCACCGGCGAACACGTTCTCCAGCGCGGTTTTCTGCGCAGGCGTCAGGCAGGCGCCCGTGCGCGTGCCGTTCGCGCAGGTCGGGATATCGGCCTCGACACTGAAGTGCGCCTGGCACGCGGCGACGTCCTGCACCATCCCGTCGGCCGCGCCATCGAGCGCATCGCATTTCTCGAGAATCTTCGCGCCGACGAACTGGCGCTCCGCATCGTTGAAACCGCTGCGGATATCCGGCAGCCCGTTCGTTCCGGTGGCCGACGCGATCTTCGCGAACTGCTGCGCGCCATACATCTCGCCGATCGCCGCCTTCGGCAGATGGAAGCCCGGGTCGCCCGCAATGATGCCGTCGTAGTCGGCCGGGTTGCGCACCGCCGTGACCATCGCGTGACGGCCGCCGTTCGAGCAGCCGCCGAAATAGCTGCGATCGGGCGCCTTGCCGTACGCGAGCCGGATCACCTGCTTGGCCATCGGCGTCAGCGCGTCGACCGCGCCGTAGCCGTAATCGATCCGCGCCTGCGGATCGAGACCGAACAGCGGATTCTGCGCGGCGCTGTGCCCCGAATCCGAGCTGATCACCGCGAACCCCTGGTTCAGCGCATTGGTCAACGGCCCGCCGCCGCCGATCTCGCCGGTCGCGGTCACGACGTTGCCGTCGAGCCCGCCGTTGGCCTGGTAGAAGAAGCGGCCGTTCCATGCTTTCGGCAAACGCATCTCGAAGCCGATCGCATAGGTCTTGCCGTCCACCGCGCTCACGCGCTCGTTCATCTTGCCGGCGATCACGCAGTGCTCGGCGACCGGCTTGCCGGCCACCGTCAGCGTGCCGGCCGCGGCGGTCGTCACCGACGTGAACGACGTGTTCGCATACGCGAGCTTCGCGGCGAGCGCGTCGCAGGTCTGCGCCATCGCGGCCGGCGTCGCGGCGCTCAGGTGCGTGGGCGCGGCGCTGACCGAATCGTCGCCGCCGCACCCGGCGAGCATCGCGGCGGCAGACAACGGCGCAATGCAAAGGAATGCAGATTTTCTGTTCAAGATAGCTCCCGTTCGGTTCGTCACGCCAGTGAATCAGAACATGTGCCGCATGCCGACCATCGCGCCGAGCTGCCCCATCCCCGCGCCGGGCGTGGTGCCGGGCCCGCCGCCGCTGACCGAGTAGCGTGCATGCGCGCTGTTCCACAGATACGACGATTGCGCATAGACGGCCGTGCGCTTGGTCAGCAGATAGGTCGCGCGCAGCGTGGCCATCGTCGCGCGTGTGTCGTGCGCGGAATTGACGATCCGGTAGCCTTCGCCGTCGACGATGAAATCGGGCTTCACCGCATACGACGCGCCGACGAAGAACAGGTCCGAATGCGCGCCCGCCGCCGCCGGCGAACCGGTCGACACGCGCCGCCCGATCCAGCCCGCGCCGACCTTCGCGCCGGCCGCTTGCGCATACGCGCTCACGTGGGTGCGCGCATCCTTGCCGCCGCTGCTGGTGAAGGGAACGGGCGCCACGCCGTCGAAGAAGTTGGCGGCCGCTGCGGTACCACCGCGCTGTTCCTCGTACGACGCCGCCGCACCGAAGTACGCGCTGTCGTACTTGAGCATCACCGACCAGTTGCGGCATTGCACCGCGTCGCCCGGCACCTGCCCCGCGCACGTGCCCTGCCCCGGCGAATTGCCGGTGCCCGCGCCGTCGCGGCCGAACGAATACGCGGCGCCGAGCGTCACGCCGCGATACGTGCCGAGGTAGGTCACCGCATTGTCGGCGCGGCCGTTCGGCACGTACGCGTCGAACGAGCCGAGCCCGTAGATGTCGGGGCCGATGATGTCCGCGCCCTGCAGCGCGAGATAGGTCATCGTGTACTGGCGGCCGAACGCGAGCGTGCCGAAGCCGCTCTTCAGCCCGACGAACGCCTGCCGCCCGAACAGCCGGCCGCCCTGGCCGAGATCGCCGCCGCGCACGTTGAAGCCGCTTTCGAGCGTGAACACCGCCTGATAGCCGCCGCCGAGATCCTCGCTGCCGCGCAGCCCCCAGCGCGACGGCAGTTCGCCCGTCACGCCCGGCATCCGCACCACGTGATCGCCGGCCGCGTTCGCGTGCGACACGAATTCGACGCCCGTGTCGATGATCCCGTACAGCGTCACGCTCGACTGCGCGTGCGCGCCCGGCGCGGCGAGCGCGCAGCACGCGCCGGCGGCCAGCAGGCCATTCCTTGTCTTCGTCTTCATTTCGTTGCGTCTCCAGACCATGTTGAATCGCGCGCTCTGACGGCGCGCATCGAAAGAACCGGGCAATGTCAGTCGCCGGCCCGCGGGCGGCGGATCAACAGCAGCGCGGCCACGGCCGCGACCAGCGTGACGGGGATGCTCGCGCCGATCACGACCGGCGCGCTGCGGCCGGCGGCCAGCAACGTCGCGGCCGCGAGCGGGCCGACGACGGAGCCGAGCCGGCCGACGGCGACCGCCGAGCCGACGCCGGTCCCGCGCATCGCGGTCGGGTAGTACATCGCGGCCAGCGCATACAGCACCGACTGGCCGCCGACGACGAACATCCCGGCCGCGAACGCAGCCGCCGCGAGCGACGCGAAGCCGGGTGCGGCCGCCAGCGCGGCGAGCGACAGCACGATTCCGACGTACATGCCGCCGACCACGCGCGACGCGCGCATCCGGTCGAGTGCCGCGCCGATGCCGAGCGCGCCGAGCCCCGCGCCGACGTTGAACGCGATCTGCACGAGGCCGACGTGCGCGCGATCGAGCCCGCGCGCGGCCATCAGCGACGGCAGCCAGTTCAGCAGGAAGTAGAGGACGATCAGCGTGCAGAAGTAGCTGACCCACAGCGCGAGCGTCGACGTCGTACGGCCGTCGCCGAACAGCGTCCGGGCGACGCTGGCGCGCGCGGCCTGCGTGCCCGCGACGTCGAGATACGCGCGCGATTCCGGCAGGCACCACACGAGCAGCGGCACGAGCAGCAGCGGCCCTAGGCCGCCGACGTAGAAGATGTGCCGCCATTCGGTGTCGCCCGCGAGCAGCACGCCGATCAGCGACGCGATCACGCCGCCGAACGGGATCCCGCAGTACATCGTCGCGACCGCGCTGCTGCGCGAGCGCGGCTCGACCGCTTCGGACGACAGCGCGATCAGGTTGGGCATCGCGCCGCCGAGGCCGATACCGGTCAGCACGCGCACGACGACGAGCATCGCGAAGCTCGAGACCTGCGCGGTCGCGATCGACAGCAGCCCGAACAGCACGGTCGACGCGATCAGCACGCGCTTGCGGCCGATCCGGTCGGCGAGCCGCCCGCCGAGCATCGCACCCGGCAGCAGCCCGAAGGTGCCCGCGCTGAACGCGATGCCCATCTGCGATACGGACAGCCCGAATTCGCGCGCCATCCGCGGCGCGGCGACGCCGACCGACTGCAGGTCGAGCCCTTCGAGGAGGGCGATCGCGAAACACAACGCCAGCGTGGTCGCGACCGTGGATTTTTCGGCAACGTAAGTGTTCATGTCTCCAGTCCCATGTCTTTGTAGTCGGTCGGCCGTGCAACGACCGTCGCGCGCCGCCGCCGGCCAGTGGCGGTTCGGCGCGCGAGGTGTCGAATGAAAGGTTGCCTTTATCAGGCAACCTGATTCACCGGCCGCAAGAATGCCCGCCGGTGTCGTGGCCGGCCGGTCGTTGTGCCTGCTTGTTGTTGCTGACTGCTTGCTGCTCGTTGCTGCCCGTGCGTGCGCTTACGCGTAAATCACGTCGGGATCGCGTCGCGCCGGGTCGTACAGTGCTTCGATCGCCGCCGCGCGATGCTTCTGCACGGCCGCCTGGTTCAGCGAACCCTTGTCGGTCACTTCGCCGAGATCGAGCGACGGCGGCGTGTCGATCAGCCGGATCCGCGCGACGAACGTCGATCCGCCGCTCGCGTTCCGGTTCAGCGCGGCAAGCCACGTCGCGAACGCCGCGCGCACGGCCGGCGCGCGCAGCACGTCGGTCACCGACGCATCGGCGGCGAGCCCTGCCAGCGCACGGCACGCGTCGACACGCGGAAACACCAGCAAGCCGATGTCGTCGCGATTGATCCCGGTGACGACCACGTCCTGCACGTACGGCGCGCCCGTCGACACCGCGTTCGCGCGCAATGGCCCGACGCTGACGAACGTGCCGCTGCTCAGCTTGAAATCCTCGGTCAGCCGCCCGTCGAACAGCAGCCCGAGTTCCGGCCGCGCCGGATCGGCGAAGACGCCTGCGTCGCCGCTGCGGTAATAGCCTTCTTCGTCGAACACGTCGCGCGGATCGACGTCCGCGTGCCAGTAGCCGCGCATCACGTTCGGCCCCTTGAAGCGCAGCTCGTGCTTGCCGCCGCACGGCACGAGCTTCGCGTCGCAGCCGGGCGCGGGCAGCCCGATATAGCCTGCGCGCATCAGCGGCCCCGTCGTGAACAGGCACGACGGCGACGCCTCCGTCATCCCGAGGCCGGCCATGATCCGGATGCGCTCGCCGCAATGCGCTTCGGTCACGCGGTCGAGCCGGTCCCACGCGGCCTGCGACAGCCCCGCGCCGCCGAAGAAATACAGCTTCACGCGCGAGAAGAACGTGTCGCGCAATTCGGCATCGCGTTCGAGCGCGGCGGTCAGTTCCTCCCAGCCCTTCGGCACGTTGAAGTAGATCGTCGGCGCGATCTCGCGCAGGTTGCGCACGGTTTCGTCGAAGCGGCCGGGCACCGGGCGACCGTCGTCGATATACAGCGTGCCGCCGTTGTACAGCGCGATGCCCAGGTTGTGGCTGCCGCCGAACGTGTGATTCCACGGCAGCCAGTCGACCAGCACCGGCGGCTCGCGCGTCAGTTCCGGCATCGTCTGCCGCAACATCTGCTGGTTGCTGCACAGCATCCGGTGCGTGGTCGGCACGGCCTTCGGCTGCTTCGTCGAACCGGACGTGAACAGGATCTTCGCGAGATGGTCGGGGCCGACCGCCTCGTGAATCGCGTCGATCGTGCGCGGGGCGGTGGCGAGCAGGCGCGACAGCGGCACCGCGCGGCCCTCGGCGTCGACATCGGCATCGTGCGCGACGATCAGCGCCGCATCGGTCGGCAACGTCGCATCGAGCGCCCGCGCGAACGGCGCGCGTTCGGCGACGAACACCGCGCCCGGCCGCAGCACGCCGAGCGTGTGACGCAGCTTGCCGTAGTCGGTCGACACCAGCGAATACGCGGGCGAGATCGGCGAGTACGGCACGCCGGCCAGCATCGCCGCGAACATCAGCTGCAGATGCTCGAGGTCGTTGCCGGACAGCACCGCGAGCGGGCGCTCGGCCGACAGCCCGAGATCGACGAGGCCCTGGCCGAGCGCGCGGGCGCGTTCGAGCATCCGCGCGTACGTGATCTCGATCCAGCGGCCGTCGGCGCCGCGCCGCGCGGCCAGCACGCGCTCCGGATGCGCTTGCGCGCCGCGCACGAGGCAGTCGGTGACGCGCGTCGGATAATCGCCGAGCGGTTCGCGCGAGCGCAGGTACCAGGTACCGTCGTCGGCGCGGCGAATCTCGGCCGAGCCGACCGCGACGGCGGCCGCGCGATAGCGCACGGCGCCCGTGTCGTTCATCGGGCCGCTGGCGGGCGTCTCAACATTCATCGTCGGCTCGCTCATACCGGGTAATGCCGTGGCGCGGTCTGCACGGTGATCCAGCGCAGCTCGGTGAATTCGGCGATCGACGCGCGGCTGCCGAAGCGGCCGTAGCCGCTCGCCTTCGTGCCGCCGAACGGCATCTGCGCTTCGTCGTGCACGGTCGGCCCGTTGATGTGGCAGATCCCCGATTCGATTCGGCGCGCGACCGCCATCGCACGCGCGACGTCGCGACTGAACACGCTCGCCGACAGCCCGAACTCGCTGTCGTTCGCGAGCGCGACCGCTTCGTCGTCGTTGTCCGCACGCAGGATCGCGACGACCGGCGCGAACGATTCCTCGCGATACAGGCGCATCTCGGGCGTCACGCCGTCGACGATCGCCGGCTGCATCGTCGCGCCTTCGACGCGGCAGCCGAGCGGCAGATGCGCACCGTGCGCACGCGCATCCTCGACCAGCGACGCCGCGCGCGTGGCGGCCGACGCATCGACCATCGTGCCGAGCGGATGGCCGGCCAGCGGATCGCCGGCAACCAGCGTGCGCGCCTTTGCGGCGAGCCGCTCGACGAGCGCATCGGCGACCGGCCGCGCGGCGATCACGCGCTCGGTCGACATGCAGATCTGCCCCTGGTTGAAGAACGCGCCGAACGCGATCGCGTCGACGGCTGCATCGAGATCCGCATCGTCGAGCACCAGCACCGGCGCCTTGCCGCCGAGTTCGAGCAGCACGGGTTTCAGGTGCGCGGCCGCGTGGCGCGCGATGATGCGGCCGACGTGCGTCGACCCGGTGAAGTTGATCCGCTTCACATGCGGATGCGCGATCATCCGTTCGACAAGCGCCGGTGCATCGGCCGCCGCGTGCGTGATCACGTTGACCACGCCGGCGCCGAGCCCGGCTTCGTCCAGCACCGCGCCGATCAGCGCGTGCACGCCCGGGCACGCCTCGGACGCCTTCAGCACGACCGTGTTGCCGCACGCGAGCGGCATCGCCAGCGCCCGCGTGCCGAGGATCACCGGCGCGTTCCACGGCGCGATGCCGAGCACCACGCCGCACGGCACCCGCATCGCGAGCGCGAGATTGCCCGGTACGTCGGACGGAATCACGTCGCCGGCGATCTGCGTCGTCATCGACGCGGCCTCGCGCAGCATGTTCGCCGCGAGCGTCACGTTGAAGCCGATCCAGCCGGGCGTCGCGCCCGTTTCGGCGACGCCGGTCGCGATGATCTCGTCGATGCGCGCGTCCATCAGGTCGGCCGCCTTCAGCAGCAGTCGGCGGCGCTCGGTCGGCGCGAGCGCCGCCCATGCGGGGAACGCGCGGTGCGCGGCGTCGATCGCCGCGTCGGCGTCGGCGCTGCCGGCCGCCGGCGCGCGCGACGCAAGCGCGCCCGTCGCGGGGTTGAAGCGGTCGAAGGTGCGGCCGTCGCGGGCGGTGCACCACTCGCCGCCGATCAGCATCCGTCTGTCGGTCATGTCGTCTCCTGCCTTGCCTGTCTCTTGCGATTACGCCGGCGGGGAAGCCGGCGGCTGCGTCCGCGCTTGTATCAGCGCTTGTAGGCTTGCAGACCCGGCTTGATCGCCTTGTCGTCGAGGAACTGCTTCAGCCCCTGTTCGCGGCCGCGCTCCGAGTCGCGCAGTTGCGCCTGGTCGAGCTTCGCATACAGGTAATCCTCGCACTGCTCCCACGTGAGTTCGCGCGAGCGCTTGAAGCCGTGCTTCGCCGCGCGCAGCACGACCGGGTTCTTGTCCATCAGCCGTGCGGCGAGCGCGATCGTCGCGTCGCGCAGCCCGGCGAGCGGCACGCTGCTGTTCACGAGGCCCATCTCCGCGGCTTCGACGCCGGTGAACGTGTCGCCGGTCATGATGTAGTGCAGCGCGCGGCGGTGTCCGACCGTGTCGGCCATCGCCTTGCTGACGAGGTTGCCGGGCGGGATGCCCCAGTTGATCTCCGACAGCCCGAACACCGCTTCGTCGGCCGCGATCGCAAGGTCGCACGCGACGAGCGGCGAGAACCCGCCGCCGAAGCACCAGCCGTTCACCATCGCGATGGTCGGCTTGCCGTACATCCGCAGGCGGCGCCACTGCCATTCCGATGCGTCGCGGCGCACCTTTTCCTGCAACGCGTCCGGGCCGCCGTCGATCTCGCGGAAATACTCCTTCAGATCCATGCCGGCCGTCCATGCGGCCCCCGCGCCGGTCAGGACGAGCACCTTCGCCTCGTCGTCGAACTCGACCGCGTCGAGCACCTGAAGCATCTCCTGGTTCAGCGTAGGGCTCATTGCGTTGCGCTTCTCGGGGCGATTCAACGTCACCCACGCGATGCCGGCCTCCACTTTCACTTCAACGGTCTGCCAGCGGTTGTCGTACTTGCTCATGTCTGTTCCTGTCGTTCGTTTCCAGTGCGATTCGGTGCGCAGCCTGCGTGCTGCGGACGACTTCATTTAATATCAGGCTACCTGATATTGCAAGCGGCACGAGCGCCGGTGTAAACCCGGAGCGGAAACCGGAGAATGCGGCGGGGAAATCAGGGAGCGGTCGGACGATCGCGGATGGCGCGGACGAAGCGAGCACGGGCCGAACGGGCCCGCGTCGTGAAAATCGGGGAAGCGCTCAGCCGCGCAGGTTGCGCGAGAACAGTTCGAGCGCGCGCTGCACGTGCGCGGCGTCGTCGGCCGGGATGTCGCCCAGCATGCGGGCCTCAAGCGGGCGCAGCACGGCTTCGCATTCGCGCAGCATCGCCGCGCCTGCGTCGGTCAGCTTCAGCAGGATGATGCGACCGTGCGACGGGTCGGCTTCGCGCGTGACGAAACCGCGGGCGGCCATCACGCTCATCACCTCGTTCGCCGATTGCGGCGTGATCCACGAGCGCTCGGCCAGTTGCGCGTTCGACGATGCGCCGCGCGCCTCGAGCACCGACAGCGCCGTGTATTGCGCGAGCGTGATGCCGAGCGGCGCGAGCGCGTCGGTCATGTGACGGCGCAGCAGCCGGTCGAGGCCACCGATCACGTAGGTCAGACGTTGTTGCACGCGCGCTTTCGGCTTGTCGCCCGTGGCGCGGGCGGCGTCCTTCGCGGCGGGTTTCGAACGGGCGGGCTTGGTCGGGGTGGAACTCATGGCGCGTGCTGGATGGAATTGCGAGCCATCTTACCAGCACGCGAAACGTCGTTCTGTCCGGTTGTACGCGACACGCGCGGTATGCGCGGTCGGCTGCGGCGGTCAGCCGTGCGACGCGCGCCGGCCCGCGAACCGCGCGGTCGGCAGCCCCGCGTAGCGCGTCTGCGCGACGAACACGCCGCCCGCGTGCACATCGCCGGCCAGCGCGTCATCGCTCAGGTCAACACGCGCACTCGTCACATACAGCCGGCCTTCACCGTCGATCGCAACGCAGCTCGGCTGCGCGGTCGGCACTTCAACGCGATCCGTCTCGACCCCGTCCGGCCCATAACGCACCACGCGCCTGCCGCCCCACTGCGCATTCCACAGCCCACCGTCGCGATCGACGATCGACCCGTCCGGATCACCATTGGCATCGATCAGCCGCGCGAACGGCCGCACGTTCGCGACGTCGCCACCCGCACGGTAATCGCACACGAAAATCTCGCGCACCAGCGAATCGCAGAAATACATTTTCGAACCGTCCGGCGAGAACCCGATGCTGTTCGCGATCGCGGCCGGCGGCAACGCGAGCCGTTCGAGCGTGAGGTCGGGGTTGAGGCGATAGAACCCGCCGACCGCGCGCGGCGGCTCGGCGCCTTCGTCCTTCATCCCGAACACGAATGCGCCGGCCCCGTCGCCGCGCCCGTCGTTGAGCCGCGTCGGCAAGTCAGGCTCGACGTCGACGATCCGCGTGAACGCGCCGCTGCGCAGGTCGAAGAACGCGAGATGGGTCGCGAGCCCGACGAGCAGCACGTCCGGCTCGTCGGTCAGCGCGAAGCACGCGAGCCGTTCGGGCATCGCCCACTGCGCGAGGTCCGAGCCGTCCGCGCGGCAGCGCCACAGCCGCGCGCCTTCGATGTCCACCCAATACAGCGCGTGCGTCCTGTCGCACCACGTCGCGCCTTCGCCGAGCGTGTTGCGGCTGTCGGCCAGCAGCGTCGCCGACGCGGCCGGATGAGTCTGTTGCATGCCGTCTCCCGATGTCTGATCTGTCGCGTTCGCAGGCGGCCGCGCCATCACCGAAATCAGATCTTCATCGCGCGCCGCTGGTTGCGACGATACTGGTCGAACAGCACCGCGAGCAACAGAATTCCGCCGCGTATCAGATATTGGTAAAAGGTCGGCACGTTCAGCAGGCTCATCGCGTCCTGCACGGAGCCCATGATCAGCACGCCGACCAGCACGCCGGAGATCGTCGCGACGCCGCCCGTCAGCGACACGCCGCCGAGCACGCACGCGGAGATCACGCCGAGTTCGAGGCCGACCGACGTCTTCGGGTCGCCGAGGCTCATCCGCGACGCGAGCATTACACCGGCGAAGCCCGTCACGAGCCCTTGCAGCACGAACACGGCGATCTTGATGCGCATCACCGGCAGCCCCGCGAGCAGCGCCGCCTCGCCGTTGCCGCCGACGGCCAGCACGTTCTTGCCGAACACCGTCTTGCGCAGCAGGAAGCCGAACACGACGAAGCCGACGATGTTGCTCCAGATCGGATACGAAATACCGAGGAACGACCCGCCGCCGAGATCGAAGAAGCGCTCTTCCGAGATCATCACCGCGTCGCCGTTCGACGTGATGAACGCGAGCCCGCGCACGACTTCCATCATCGCGAGCGTGACGATCAGCGAGTTGATCCGGTAGCGTGCGATCAGCACGCCGTTCACGAGCCCGACCGCCCCACCCGCGAGCACGCCGGCCGCGATACCGAGCACGACGCTGTGCGTCGCGGTGATCAGCGTCGACGCGACGACGCCCGAGAACGCGACGATCGACGCGACCGACAGGTCGACCTCGCCGAGCGCGAGCACGAACATCATCGTCACCGCGATCGAGCCGATCAGCGTGACCGACAGCAACAGGCCCTGGATGTTGCGCGGCGTGAGGAAGTCCGGCACGGTCATCGACAGCACCGCGAACAGCACGAGAAACACCATCACGATGCCGGAGCGGTTGATCAGCTGCCACACGCCGCCGCGTGGCCGCGCGGGCGTGGCCGCGGCCGCGGCATCCGGGGACGGGGAAGTACGTTGGGGTTGCATTGCCTGGCTCATATCAGTTCACTTGCTTTCCGGTTGAACAGCACGCCGCTAGCGCGGCAGCGCGAGCTTGATCAGCGCATCGGGCGTCGCGTGCGCCTTCGCGACCTCGCCCGCGACCCGTCCTTCCTTCATCACGACGATGCGGTCCGACACGCCGATCACCTCGGCCAGATCGCTCGACACGAGGATCACGGTGCGGCCCGCTTCCGCGAGTTCGTAGAACAGGTTGTAGATTTCCGCGCGCGCGCCGACGTCGATACCGCGCGTCGGCTCGTCCATCAGGAACACGTCGATGCGCTCGGCCAGCCAGCGCGCGAGCACGACCTTCTGCTGGTTGCCGCCCGACAGCGCGCCGATCGGCGTGTCGCCGTCGCGGGTCTTGATCGCGAGGCGCTCGATGTATTGCTGCGCGAGCTCGCGTTCGCGCCGCCCGTCGAGCAGCACGCGCGCCGGGCTGAAATGACGGCGCGCGCTGATGTTCAGGTTGTCGGCCACCGACGCGATCGCGACGATGCCTTCCTGCTTGCGGTCCTCCGGGCACAGCGCGATGCCGGCGCGCACCGCGTCGCGCGGGCTGCCGAACGCCACCCGCTTGCCGTTCAGCTCGACGTGCCCGGCGCTCGGTCGCACCGCGCCGTACAGCAGCTTCATCAGCTCGGAGCGGCCCGCGCCGACGAGCCCGAAGAAGCCGACGATCTCGCCGCGCCGCGCGGTGAACGACACGGGCTCGGCCAGCCCCGGCCCCGCCAGCCCCTTCGCTTCGATCAGCACGTCGCCGGCCGCACGCGGCCGGTAGCCGTACACGTCCTCGATCGAACGGCCGACCATGCAGCCGATCAGCCGGTCGCGGTCGAGATCGGCGACGGAATCGAACGTGTCGATGCGGCGACCGTCGCGAAACACCGTCACGCGGTCGCACAGTTCATAGACCTCCTCCATCCGGTGCGTGACGTAGATGATCGCGCGGCCTTCCGCGCGCAGCGCGCGGATGATCCGAAACAGCTGCGTGGTTTCGCGCGCGGACAGCGAACTCGTCGGTTCGTCGAACGCGATCACGCGCGCGTCGCGCATCAGCGCCTTGCCGATCTCGATCATCTGGCGCTGGCCGATCGACAGGTACTTCACCGGGATGCCCGGATCGATGTGCTCGCCGAGCCGCTCCAGCGCATCGAGCGCGCGCGCGGCGAGCGTGCGCTCGTCGACCACGCCGAGCCGGCTCGGCAATTGCCCGAGCATCAGGTTTTCCGCGACCGTCAGCTCGGGCACCAGATGCAGTTCCTGGTAGATGATCGCGATGCCGGCCTCGAGCGCCGCGCGCGTCGACGCGAAGCGCTGCGCCGTGCCGTTCAGCGTCAGCGTGCCGGCCTGCGGCTGGTTCACGCCGGACAGCACCTTCAGCAGCGTCGATTTCCCCGCGCCGTTCTCGCCCATCAGCCCGTGCACCTCGCCCGCGCGCACCGACAGCGACACCGCGTCGAGCGCCCGCACGCCCGGAAACGTCACCGTGATGCCGTCGAGCGCGAGCAGCGGGCCGTCCGGCCGCATGCCCGCTTCGACGTCGTGGCCGGACGCGGCCGTGATCGTCTGCATCGTCATCGCGTTCTCGCCTCGCCCCGCTCAGATACCGAGTTCGGCGCGCACGGCCTGCCAGTTCGCGCGCGTCATCAGCTTGCCGCTCGTCTGCGTGTCGGCCGGCGGCGTCTTGCCGTTGCGGATCCAGTCGACGAGGTTCTGCGTGCTGTCCTTGCCGTGGTTCGTCGAGCTGACCGCGATCGTCCCGTAGAAGCCGGTCGGCTCCTTCTTCTGGAACTCGGCGAACGCCTCGCCCGCGCCGTTGATGCCGACGCCGATCACGTCGGCCGCCGGGATGTGCAGCTGTTCGGTCGCGCGCACCGCGCCGAGCACGGTTTCCTCGTTCAGCGCGTAGATCACCCATTTCTTCACGTTCGGATGGCGCGCGAGCACCGGCGCCGCCGCACTGAAGCCGCCTTCGTCGTCGGTGGTCTTCTGCGGCGCGTCGAAGATGTTTTCCTTGCGGAAGCCGTTCGCGAGCAGCGCCTGCGTCGCGCCGTCGGTGCGCAGCTTCGCGGTCGGCAGCTCGTAGTTGGTCACGCGCAGCGCGCCGACTTCTTCCGGCTTCCAGCCGCGCCGCTTCATCTCGTCGGCGATCGCCTGGCCGACCTGGTTGCCGATCTTGGTCGCCGACATCCCGAGGTGCGGCACGTTCGGCAGCGGCTTGCCGCTCGAATCGACGAGCTGGTCGTCGACCGTCACGAACTTCATGTTGTAGCGCTTCGCGCGCGACGCGATCGCCGGCCCGAGGCGCACGTCCGGCGCGCAGATCACGAAGCCCTGCGCGCCCTGCGAACCGAGGTTGTCGATCGCGGCCAGCACCTTCTCGCCGTCCGGCGTGCCGATCTTCACGACCGAGAAATTCTCCTTCTGGCCGAGCGCGGACGCCGCGTTCTGCTCGTTGATGAACCACGCCTGCTCCGGCATCTTCACGAGGAAGCCGATCTTCAGCGGCGCGTCGGCGTGCGCGGCGCCCTGCATGCCGAGCGGCGCGATGCAGAGCGCGGCCAGCAGCGCGCGCAGGGTATGGCGGCGAATCGTGTGAGTCGTGCGGTTCATGGGTGTCTCCTTTGTATCGGCTGATGCCGTGATGTGTGCCGTAATCAATCATTCGTCGCGCGCGCTTGTTCGTACCGAAGCGCGCGCGCAGGTTCAGCGGCCGAACGCGTCGGTCTGCACGCGCCGGCCGAACAGGAAGGCATCGGCGACGAGCCGAAGCGGCCGCACGTCGACGTCGCTTTCGCCACGCGCGATCAGCGCATGGAAGTGCGCATACAGTGCCGGGTATTCGCGTTCGGGCCCGATCTCGACCGGCTCGCCGGCGATCGACAATTGCGCGCCGCCGCGGCTGATCGCGAGCACGCCGTCGGCCGTGTCGACCGCGATCTCCCATTGCTCGACGGGGCCGTGGCGCCAGTCGAATTCCGCGCGCACCGGCACGCCGTCGGTATCCGCGCAATCGAGTTCGGCCGCGATCGGCGTCTGCACGTCGCTCGGCACGATGAGCGTCGCCTCGCGCAGCACGAGTTCGCGCGGCAGGATGCGCGTGACGATCGACAGCGCGTTGATGCCCGGATCGAACACGCCGAGGCCGCCCGGTTCCCAGATCCACTGCTGCCCCGGATGCCAGCGCCGCACGTCTTCCTTCCAGCGCACCTGCACCGCGCGGATCGCGCGGTGCGCGAGCCATGCGCGCGCGGGCTCGACCGCGCTCGCGCAGCGCGAATGCCAGGTCGCGAACAGCGTGAGGCCGCGCTCGCGGGCCAGCGCGTCCAGCGCGGCCACTTCGCCGAGCGTCGCGCCCGGCGGCTTCTCGAGCATCACGTGCTTGCCGGCTTCGAGCGCGGCGCGCGCCTGCGCGTAGCGCACCTGCGGCGGCGCGCACAGCGACACCGCGTCGAGTTCGGGTTCGGCGGCGAGCAGCGCGCGCAGGTCGGAGTAGTTGCGTACGCCCGTGACTTCCGCGTGGCGGCTCGCGCATGCGGTCAGCGCGAAGCCCGGTTCGGCGGCGATCGCCGGCAGATGCTGGTCGCGTGCGATCTTGCCGATCCCGACGACGCCCAGCGAAATCGGTTCACTCATCGTGCCTTTCTCCTTCGCGAATCGCTCAGCGCGCCCAGCGCAGCACAAGCGGATCGAGCCGGCGCGCGATCGCGAGCAATTCCGCGCGCGTGTCCGGGTGCAGTTCCGGCATCGGATGCCGCGGCCGCTCGCACGCGATCACGCCGCCTTCGCGCATCAGCGCCTTCGCGGTGAGGATCCCGGACTGGCGGTTCTCGTGATTGATCAGCGGCAGCCACGCCTGGTAATGCGCGAACGCATCGTCGTGCCGCCCTTCGCGGAACGCTTCGAGGATCGGCCGGATGCCGTCCGGGAAGCCGCCGCCCGTCATCGCGCCGGTCGCGCCCGCATGGAGGTCGGCGAGCAGCGTGATCGCTTCCTCGCCATCCCACGGCCCCTCGATCGCGTCACCGCCGAGCCGGATCAGCTCGCGCAGCTTGTTCGCCGCGCCCGGCGTCTCGATCTTGAAGTACGCGACCTGCTCGATCTCGCGCGCCATCCGGGCGAGGAACGGCGCGGACAGCGCGGTGCCGCTCGCGGGCGCATCCTGGATCATGATCGGAATGTCGATGGCATCCGACACGCGCGCATAGAAGTCGAAGATCTGCGCTTCCGGCACGCGGAACGTCGCGCCGTGATACGGCGGCATCATCATCACCATCGCGGCGCCGAGCTGCTGCGCGCGCAGGCTGCGCGCCGCGCACACCTGCGTGCTGTAGTGCGACGTCGTGACGATCACCGGCACGCGGCCGGCCACGTGCTCGAGGATCGTGCGCGTGAGCACGTCGCGTTCGTCGTCGGTGATCGCGAACTGCTCGGAGAAGTTCGCGAGGATGCACAGCCCGTCCGAGCCGGCGTCGATCATGAAATCGACCGCGCGCTTCTGGCTCGCGAGGTCGAGCTCGCCGGTATCGGCAAACGTCGTCGGAACGACGGGAAAGATGCCGCGATAGCGCGGCGTGCTGCTCGATGTCATGGTTCGCGTCCTGCTTCGGCCCGGTTGTCGCCGGCCGTCATGCGTTCACGGTTTCATGAAGCGCGGGCCGGGAAGGCCCGCAACCGGCGGCGACGCAGGTCGCGCCGCCCGCCTGCTCAATGCGAATGGCTCGGCACGTCCGCGCCGCGCGTGCCGACCAGGAAGTCGAGGTCGCACCCCTCGTCCGCCTGCAGCACGTGATCGATATACAGCCGCGCGTAGCCGCCCTTGCCGAGCTGGCCGGCCACGCCCGGCGCCGCGGTCGGATCGACGTCGGACAGGCGGCGCTGCAACTCTTCATCCGGAATGTCGAGATGCAGCGTGCCGGCCTCGCAGTCCAGCTCGATCCAGTCGCCGTTGCGCACGGCCGCGAGCGGCCCGCCGGCGGCCGCTTCCGGCGCGACGTGCAGCACGACCGTGCCGTACGCGGTGCCGCTCATCCGCGCATCGGAAATCCGCACCATGTCCTTCACGCCCTGGCGCAGCAGCTTCGGCGGCAGCCCCATGTTGCCGACCTCGGCCATGCCCGGATAGCCGCGCGGCCCGCAGTTCTTCAGCACCATCACCGAGCTCGCGTCGACGTCGAGCGCTTCGTCGTTGATCGTCGCCTTGTAGTGGTCGAGGTTCTCGAACACCACCGCGCGGCCGCGATGCTTGAGCAGTTCGGGGCTCGCCGCCGACGGTTTCAGCACCGCGCCGCGCGGCGCGAGATTGCCGCGCAGGATGCAGATGCCGCCGTCCGCGATCAGCGGCCGGTCGAGCGGACGAATCACCTCGTCGTCGTAGTTCGGCGCTTCGCGCACGTTGTCCCACAGCGATTTGCCGTTGACCGTCAGCGCGTCCGGGTGCGGCAGCAGCCCGCCTTCGCCGAGCCGGCGCAGCACGGCCGGCAGCCCGCCCGCGTAATAGAACTCCTCCATCAGGAAGCGCCCCGACGGCATCAGGTCGACGATCGTCGGCGTGTCGCGGCCGATACGCATCCAGTCTTCCAGTTCGAGCGGCACGCCGATGCGGCCGGCAATCGCCTTCAGATGGATCACCGCGTTGGTCGAGCCGCCGATCGCCGCATTCGCGCGGATCGCGTTCTCGAACGCCGCACGCGTCAGGACCTTCGACAGCACGAGCCCTTCGAGCGCCATCTCGACGATGCGGATGCCCGACATGTGCGCGAGCACGTAGCGGCGCGAATCGACGGCCGGAATCGCCGCGTTGTGCGGCAGCGCGACGCCGAGCGCCTCGGCCATGCACGCCATCGTCGACGCGGTGCCCATCGTGTTGCAGGTGCCGGCCGAGCGCGACATCCCGGCTTCGGCCGACAGGAAGTGATGCAGGTCGATCTCGCCGGCCTTCAGCGCTTCGTGCAGTTGCCACACGGCCGTGCCCGAACCGATGTTCTTGCCTTCGAGCTTGCCGTTGAGCATCGGGCCGCCCGACACGACGATCGCCGGCACGTCGCAGCTTGCCGCGCCCATCAGCAGCGCGGGCGTCGTCTTGTCGCAGCCGGCGAGCAGCACGACCGCGTCGATCGGGTTGCCGCGGATCGCTTCCTCGACGTCCATCGACGCGAGGTTGCGCGTGAGCATCGCCGACGGCCGCAGGTTCGATTCGCCGTTCGAGAACACCGGGAACTCGACCGGGAAGCCGCCCGCTTCCGAAATCCCGCGCTTCACGTGCTCGGCGAGCTTGCGGAAGTGCGCGTTGCACGGCGTCAGTTCGGACCACGTATTGCAGATGCCGATGATCGGCCGGCCGTCGAATTCGTGATCGGGAATGCCCTGGTTCTTCATCCAGCTCCGGTACATGAAGCCGTTCTTGTCGTTCGTGCCGAACCATTGGGCGGAGCGCAGCCTGGGTTTTGTTGCCGACATCGTCAGTCCTGTGGTGACGGGATACCGGCGCAGTCTAGGCAGAATTTTGATAACTGGCTAATGACGTTTTTGGCGATTACGATATCGATTCCGATATCGATATAAACCCGTACGATGACCGAAGCCAGTCCGTGGGGAAACCGCGCCCGCCTGAAGACGCGCCAGTTGCTGCTGGTCGTCGCGCTCGCCGACGAAGGCAGCATCCACCGCGCGGCGGCCGCGCTGAACATGACGCAGCCGGCCGCGTCGAAGCTGCTGCGCGAACTCGAGGAATCGATCGGCGCGGTGCTGTTCGAGCGCCTGCCACGCGGGATGCGGCCGACGCTGTACGGCGACGCGCTGATCCGCCACGCGCGCGCGGCGCTCGGCAGCCTCGACCAGGCACGCGAGGAGCTGGCCGCGCTGAAGGCCGGCCATCTCGGCCACGTGGCGGTGGGGGCGATCACGTCGCCGGCCCTGCGGCTCGTGCCGCCGGCCGTCGCCGCGGTGAAGGGCACGCATGCGGGCCTGCACGTGTCGGTCGAGATCGACACCAGCAACGTGCTGCTCGAGCATCTCGCGCAGGAAAAGATCGACATCGTGCTCGGCCGGCTGTCCGCCGAACACGACAAGCTGCGCCTGCGCTACGAGCCGCTGACCGGCGAATCGGTGGCCGCGGTCGTGCGGCCCGGCCATCCGCTGCTCGCGCAAGCGCCGCTGGCGCTCGCGGACGTACAGCGCGCCGCGTGGGTCGTGCCGCCGGCCGGCAGCGTGCTGCGGCACCGCTTCGAACTCGTGTTCCAGCGCGCGAGCCTCGCGCCGCCGGCGAACCTCGTCGAAACGTCGGCGCTGCTGTTCATCACGCAACTGCTCGAACAGAGCGACATGATCGCGGTGCTCGCCGAGGACGTCGCGCGCTACTACGCGCGGCACGGGATCGTCACGATGCTGCCGCTGGAGATGGATTGCCGGATGGACGATTTCGGGATCATCACGCGCACCGACCGGCTGCATTCGCCGGCGGTGACGGTGATGGTCGAGGCGATTCGGGCCGCGGCGCGGGAGGTTTATGGGCTTGCGCTGTGACGACGCAGCCGCGGTTTCCTACGCCGCGGCAACCTCGATCACCGGCTCGCACCGAATCGGAAAATTGACCGAATTCGCGATGTAGCACTTCGCATGCGCATCGTGATGCAGCTGCGTCGCGCGTTCACGATCGTCGCCGGCCCGGATCGTCACCTGCGGGCGCAGCACGATTTCGGTGAAGCGACCCGCTTCGGCGCCGTCGAGCATCGTGCCTTCCGCGTGGTCGACATAGGCCAGCACGCGGATGCCGGCTTCCGAACACAGGTGCAGATACCACAGCTTGTGGCACGCCGATGCCGACGCGAGCAGCAGGTCTTCAGGGTTCCAGCGCGCCGCGTCGCCGCGAAACGCCGGGTCCGACGAGCCGGGAATATCCGGCTTGGAGCCTGCGCGGATCACATGATCGCGCCCGTACTCGCGATACCCCGACGTGCCGGTGCCACGATTGCCCGTCCACTCCACTGCGACGCGATACTGGTGTTCGCCCGATGCCATCTCGCTCTCCATTGATGTCGGTTGCCTCGACCGGGCCGGACGCCGTTGCGTGAAGCCCGCCGATGGTGGCCATTGTGGCACTGGATGGCCGTTTGGTATACCATTATTCCAAAATGACGAAACAGGCAGGCATGGAAGCCAAACTCGACTCCACGGCGGACGCGGTCGCCGCGTCGCTGCGCGACATGATCATCAACGGCGAACTGGCGGCCGGCGAGCGGCTCGTCGAACGCGATCTGGCCGAGCGCTTCGGCATCAGCCGGATTCCGATGCGCGAGGCGATCCAGCGCCTGGAACGCGAGGGCTTGCTCGACATCTTCCGGAATCGCGGCGCCGTCGTGCGCATGTTGAGCGCGTCGGACGTGCAGGAAATCTACGATCTGCGCGTGCTGCTCGAAGGCGATGCGATCTACCGCAGCGTGAAGCGGCTCGACGACGAAACGCTCGCCCGCGCCGAACTCGTGCATCGGCTGCTCGGCGATGCAACCGTGCCACGCCGGCAAGGCGAACTGAACCGCGAATTCCACGCGTTGCTGTATTCGTGCTGCGGCAACGCGCGGCAGTTGAAGTCGATCGCCGAACTGCGCGGCCAGGTCGAACGTTACGAGCGCCTGCAGGCCACGCTGCTCGCGGATACTCCGTCGTTCCAGGTCGAACACGACGATATCCTGCAGGCGTGCCTCGAACGCGATGCCCGCGGCGCCCGCGCGATGACCGTCGCGCATCTCGATTCGGCCCGGCGCATCGTGCTGCGGCTCGTCGAAGGCGGCTGAAGCCGGCGGGCTACCGCTCGCGTTTCGTCATGCCGCGCGCGGCACCGGCCCGGTCGTGCCGCGCACCGTCAGCGTCGGCAGCGACGCGACCCGCACGCGCGACGCGTCGTCGCCCTGCCCGCCCGCCTCGCGCAGCGTATTGAGCAGCTCGACCGCGAGGCCGGCCGCTTCGGCGGTGGGGATCGCGACGGTCGTCAGCGTGGGCCGCGTGTCGCGCGCGAGATGAATGTCGGTGATGCCGACGATCGACAGATCGTCGGGCACGCGCCGGCCGCGATCGGCCGCCGCATGCATCGCGCCGATCGCCGGCAGGTCGTTGGTCGCGACCAGCGCGGTCAAGCGCGGGTGCGCATCGAGCAGCCGGCCCGCCGCACACAGCCCGCCTTCGATCGAATCACGCTCGGCCGCGACGATCGACGCGTCGAGCCCC
This sequence comes from Burkholderia sp. 9775_39, assembly GCF_015712225.1. NCBI lineage: Bacteria > Pseudomonadati > Pseudomonadota > Betaproteobacteria > Burkholderiales > Burkholderiaceae > Burkholderia > Burkholderia sp. 9775_39. The sequence goes on from NZ_JACCQC010000009.1 coordinate 25,404, forward strand.
GCATCGCGCATCACGTCGACGAAGCCGTCGTAGCGCGCCGCCTGCACGCCGCTCGCCGCGCCGCCGACGATCACGCCGATTGTCTCGTGACCGAGTTCGAGCAGATGCCGCGTCGCGATCCGTCCCGCCTCGCGGAAATCGATCGCCACGCACGGCAACCCGTCGGGCGGCGCGTCGGGCCGCTCCCACAGGCACAGCACGACCGGCACGCCACGCCGCGCGACGTCGAGCAGGTCCGGCAGGTGCAGGTTCGCATTGGTCACGAGAATCCCTTCGGAGATCGTGCCGGCGATCTGGTCGAGATACGCGCGCCCCTGCAACGGATCTTCGTTCGTATTGCAGACGATCAGGAACTGCCCGTTGCGGCGCACCGCGCGCTCGACCGCCAGCGCGAACTCCGGATAGAACGGGTTCGCGATGCTCGATACCATCAGCGCGACCGTCGGCGCGCGCCCTTCCGCCAGCGCCCGCGCGGCGAGGTGCGGCCGATACCCGAGCGCGTCGACCGCTTCGAGCACCCGCGCCCGCGTCGCGTCGCCGACCCGGCCGCGATCGCGCAGCACGTTCGACACCGTCGCGGCCGTCACGCCGGCACGGCGCGCCACTTCATCCAGAGTTGTCATCGTTTGCTCACTATATGAGACGTCGATCCAATATTTGCTTCGCTTACCGAAGCGGCGCACTATCGCCGCACACCCTGCCGCCCGACCGACGGGCGCGACTCGGCCGCCATCGCATCGCCCCTTTTTTTGATCGCGATGATTAAGCGCTTAATCAGGCAGTGCAGCGCATTAAAACATGGAGCGGAGACAATGGCGAGCATCTCGATGCGACGCGTGCAGAAAGCCTATGGCGAGCACGCGCCGGTCATTCGCGACGTCGATCTGGAGATCGGCGCGCACGAGTTCTGCGTGTTTCTCGGGCCATCCGGATGCGGGAAGTCGACCCTGTTGCGCATGATCGCCGGGCTCGAGGATCTGAGCGCGGGCGAGTTGTCGATCGACGGCCGCCGCGTCGACGACGTGCCGGCCGCCGAACGCGGCGTCGCGATGGTGTTCCAGAGCTACGCGCTGTTTCCGCACATGACGGTGTACGAGAACATGGCGTTCGGGCTGAAGCTCGCGCGCGTGCCGAAAGCCGAGATCGACCGGAAGGTGCGCGACGCCGCGCGCATCCTGCAGCTCGACACGCTGCTCGAACGCAAGCCGAAGGCGCTGTCGGGCGGCCAGCGGCAGCGCGTCGCGATCGGCCGCGCGATCGTGCGCGAGCCCGGCGTGTTCCTGTTCGACGAACCGCTGTCCAATCTCGACGCGGCGCTGCGCGGCCAGACCCGCATCGAGATCGCGCGGCTGCACCGGCAGTTCGAACGCGCGAGCGTCGTCTACGTGACGCACGACCAGACCGAGGCGATGACGCTCGCCGACAAGATCGTGCTGCTGCACGCCGGCGCGGATACCGCGCAGCACGGCAGCATCGCGCAGGTCGGCGCGCCGCTCGACCTTTACCACCACCCGGCCAGCCGCTTCGTCGCGGGCTTCATCGGCTCGCCGCGGATGAACTTCCTGCCGGCCGTCGTGACCGCGTGCGACGCGCAGCGCACGACCGTCAAGCTGGTGCCGTCCGGCGAAACCTTCGCGCTGCCGCGTGACGGCTCGGCGCTGGGCGCCGGCGCCGCCGTGACGCTCGGCGTCCGTCCCGAACACCTGACGCTCGGCGCCGCGGCCGACGCGACGACGCTCGCGCGCGACGTCGCGCTCGTCGAACGCCTGGGCGAACAGACCTACGTGCACCTCGATTCGCCTGGCCTGCCCGACGCGACGCCGCTGATCGCGAAGGTGCCCGGCGACGCGCAGGTGCGCACCGGCGAACGCGTGCACGTGCACGCGCCGGCCGCGGCCTGCCACCTGTTCACCGAAGACGGCCGCGCGGTGCCCGCGTGCGCCGACGTCCACGTTCACCACTACGCATAAGGATCGGCATGCGCCTCGGAGTCTGCTACTACCCGGAACACTGGCCGGAATCGATGTGGGCCGACGACGCCCGCCGGATGAAAACGCTCGGCATCGAGCAGGTGCGGATCGCCGAATTCGCGTGGAGCCGCATCGAGCCGTCGCCGGGCGAATACGACTGGGGCTGGCTCGACCGTGCGGTCGACGTGCTCGGCGCGGCCGGCCTCGAGATCGTGATGTGCACGCCGACCGCGACGCCGCCGAAATGGCTGGTCGACCGTCATCCCGACATCCTCGCGATCGGCGCGGACGGCCGGCCGCGCGCGTTCGGCTCGCGCCGCCACTACGATTTCTCGTCGCCGACCTATCTCGAAGCGTCGCGCCAGATCTGCACGGCGGTCGCCGAGCGCTACGGCCGCCATCCGGCCGTGCGCTACTGGCAGACCGACAACGAGCTCGGCTGCCACCAGACCGTCGTCAGCTACTCGCCGGCCGCGCTCGTGCGCTTCCGCGAATGGCTGAAGGCGCGCTACGGCACGATCGACGCGCTGAACCGTGCATGGGGCACCGTGTTCTGGAGCATGGAGTATCGCCATTTCGACGAAGTCGACGCGCCGGTGGGCACCGTAACCGAAGCCCATCCGTCGCATCGCCTCGACTACCGACGCTTTGCGTCCGACGAGCTCGCGCGCTATCACCGGATGCAGGTCGACGTGATCCGCGCACACTCGCCGGGCCGGCCGGTCGCGCACAACTTCATGCAGCTGTTCACCGAGTTCGATCACTACGAGGTCGCCCGCGACCTCGACATCGCGACGTGGGACAGCTACCCGCTCGGCGCACTGGAGGAGCAATGGTTCGCGCCCGACGTGAAGGCGCGCTGGCTGCGCACCGGCCATCCGGATTTCGCGTCGTTCAATCACGACCTGTATCGCGGCATGTCGAAGCTGCCGTTCTGGGTGATGGAACAGCAGCCGGGGCCCGTGAACTGGGCGCAGTGGAACCCCGCGCCGCTGCCGGGCATGGTGCGGCTGTGGAGCTGGGAGGCGTTCGCGCACGGCGCCGGCTGCGTGTCCTACTTCCGCTGGCGGCAGGCGCCGTTCGCGCAGGAACAGATGCACGCGGGGCTGCACACGCCCGACGACAAGCTCGACGAAGGCGGCCGCGAAGCGCAGCGCGTCGCGCGCGAGATCGCGACCGTGCACGACGCCGGCGCGGACGCGGACGGCGCGGTGCGCGCGCCCGTTGCGCTGGTGTTCGACTACGAGGCGAAGTGGCTGTTCGAAGTGCAGCCGCAGGGTGCCGATTTCCACTACCCGCGTTTCGCGTTCGAGTACTACTCGGCGCTGCGCGCGCTCGGCCTCGACGTCGACATCGTGTCCGCGCACGCGCCGCTCGACGGCTACCGCGTCGTCGTGGTGCCGCCGCTGCCGATCGTGCCGGACGATTTCGCGTCACGGCTCGCCGCATCGGGCGCCCATGTGGTGTTCGGACCGCGCACCGGCTCGAAAACCGTCGACCTGCAAATTCCGCCGGCGCTGCCGCCCGGCCCGCTCGCGTCGATCCTGCCGGTACGCGTGTGGCGCGTCGAATCGCTGCGGCCGAACCTGACCGAACGGATCGACGGCACGCTGCGCGACGGCTCGCCGCTCGCGGGCGCGGCGCGCCACTGGCGCGACTTCGTCGAACTGCACGACGACACGCGCAGCGTCGTGCATGCGCGCTTCGCCGACGGTCATCCCGCCTGCGTGTCGCATGGCGCACTGCATTACTGGGCCGCGCTGTTCGACGACGCGACCACCATGCGCCTGTTCGCCGATGTCGCGGCCGAAGCGGGCCTCGCGCCGACGCCGCTGCCCGACGGCGTACGCGTGAGCCGCCGCGGCGGCCTGACCTACGTGTTCAACTACGGCAGCACGCCGCACACGATCGACGCGGTACCGCCGTCGGCGTTCGTGTTCGGCGCCGCGCAGGTCGGACCGCAGGACGTAGCCGTGTATCGAAGCCGTTCGTAACCCCTCACCGGCGCCGTGACGCGCCGGGCACGCACAACGACACACAGGACTGGAGACACCATGACACATCGCCCCCTTCGCGCCGCCGCCCGGCTCGCCACGGCCGCCGCGGTCGCCTTCGCGTCGCTCGGCACGACGGCGCCCGCCGATGCCGGCACGCTGACCCTCAACATCGCGTTCAAGGGCGCGAGCCAGCGCGCGGTCTGGCAGTCGACGATCGAAGCGTTCCACAAGGCGCATCCCGACATCGACGTGAAGCCGACCTTCGTCGACGAGGAAGCGTACAAGGTGCAGCTCCCGGCGTGGCTCACCACCGTCGCGCCGGACGTCGTGAACTGGCACGCGGGCGAACGGATGGCGTACTACGCGAAGCGCGGGCTGTTCGAGGACCTGAGCGGCGACTGGACGAAGAACGGCTGGGATGCGATGTATGCGTCGACGCGCAGCGCGTCGTCCTATAACGGCAAGCAGTACGCGGCGCCGACCGTCTACTACTCGTGGGGGCTGTTCTACCGCAAGGACCTGTTCCGCAAGGTCGGCATCGCCGACGAGCCGAAGACGTGGGACCAGTTTCTCGATGCGTGCAAGAAACTGAAGGCCGCCGGCATCACGCCGATCGCGATCGGTGGCCGCGACGCGTGGACGCTCGCCGGCTGGTTCGACTATCTCGACCTGCGCCTGAACGGCAACGCGTTCCACCAGCAATTGATGGCCGGCGACGTGCCGTACACCGACCCGCGCGTGAAGAAGGTCTACACGACGTGGAAATCGCTGATCGATTGGGGGTACTTCATCGACAACGCGCTGTCCTACGATCTCGACGGCGCGCAGCCGTTCCTGTTCCAGGGCAAGGCCGCGATGATGCTGATGGGCACCTTCATCGCGGCGGGTTTCCCGCCGAACGTGAAGCCGGACATGGGCTATTACCGCTTCCCGATCATCGACCCGAAGGTGCCGACCGCCGAGGACGGCCCGGTCGAATCGCTGCACATCCCGACCAAGGCGAAGAACAAGGCCGACGCGCACACGTTCCTCGCGTTCGTCGAAACGCCCGAGATGGGCGCGAAGCTCGCCGAAGGGCTCGGCTCGCTGTCGGCCAACAGCAAGTCGCCCGAGCCGGCCGATCCGATCTCGCGCATCGGCTTCCGGATCCTCGCCGACACGAAGGGCGGCGTCGCGCAGTTCTACGACCGCGACATGACCAAGGAAATGGCCGACGAGGGGATGAAGGGGATGCAGCAGTTCCTCGCGAATCCCGCGCAGCTCGATACGGTGCTCGCGCAACTCGAACAGACCCGCAAGCGGATCTACAAGAAGTGACCGCGTGACCCAACCGGCGGCCGCGCGCCGCCGTGTCCGTTCAGGAGGCTTGCCGTGTCCAGTCCGATCACGTCCACCCCGCCCGCCGGCACCGCACCGCCGCCGCGCGGCCCGTCCGCCACCGCGTTGCCCGCGCGCCGGCCGTCGCCCGCCGTGCGGCGGCAACGGCGCGCCGCGTGGCTGTTTCTCGCGCCGGCCTGCGCAATGGTTGCCATTTATGTGATCTGGCCGATCCTGTCGACGTTGTGGCTGAGCCTGTACAACTGGGACGGGATGACCGAGCGCACCTTCGTCGGGCTCGCGAACTACGCGGAGCTGCTGCAGGCGCCGACGTTCTACACCGCGCTGCGCAACAACGTGATCTGGCTCGTGCTGTTCATGCTCGCACCGCCGCTCGGCCTCGCGCTCGCGCTGTACCTGAACCAGGCGGTCGGCGGCATCCGGCTCGTGAAGTCGCTGTTCTTCGCGCCGTTCGTGCTGTCGGGCGTGGTCGTCGGGCTGATCTTCTCGTGGTTCTACGATCCGACTTTCGGGCTGCTCGCGCTCATCGCCGGGCACGGCATCCCGGTGCTCGGCGACGCACGCTATGCGACGCTCGGCGTGGTGTTCGCGGCGCTGTGGCCGCAGACGGCGTACTGCATGATCCTGTACCTGACCGGCCTCACGTCGATCAACCCGGAACAGATCGAAGCCGCGCGGATGGAAGGCGCGCGCGGCTTCGCGCTGCTGTGGCACGTCGTGCTGCCGCAACTGCGGCCAACCACCTTCATGGCGATCGTCGTCACCGTGATCGGCGCGCTGCGCAGCTTCGACCTGATCTCGGTGATGACGGGCGGCGGCCCGTTCGAAAGCTCGACCGTGCTTGCGTATTACATGTACGACCAGGCGATCAAGTACTACCGGCTCGGCTATTCCGCGTCGATCGCGGTCGTGCTGTTCGCGATCATGCTCGTCTACATCGTGTTCCAGTTGCGCCGCATGCTGCGCAACGAGCAGTGACCTTTCGGGAGCCCACTCATCATGTTTCCGACACCCGTTGCCCACTGGAAGCCGGTATCGCGCCGGCTGTACAAGCTGTCGCTGCCCGTCGCGCTCGTGATCTGGCTGCTGCCGATGATCGCGGTGTTCGTCACGTCGGTGCGCTCGACGGAGGAACTCGTCGAAGGTCACTACTGGGGCTGGCCGCGCCGCTTCGCGATGATCGAGAACTATCGCGATGCGCTGACCACGTCGCCGATGCTGCATTACTTCTGGAACAGCGTGCAGATCACCGTGCCGTCGGTCATCGGCTCGATCGCGCTCGCGGCGATGGCCGGCTTCGCGCTCGCGACCTACCGGTTTCGCGGCAATACCGCGCTGTTCGGCACGTTCGTCGCCGGCAACTTCGTGCCGGTGCAGGTGCTGATGATTCCGGTGCGCGACCTGTCGCTGCGGCTCGGCGTGTTCAATACCGTCGAAGCGCTGATCCTGTTTCACGTCGCATTTCAGACGGGGTTCTGCACGCTGTTCCTGCGCAACTTCATCAAGCAGCTGCCGTTCGAGCTGATCGAGGCGGCGCGCATCGAAGGCGCGGGCGAATGGACGGTGTTCTGGCGGATCGTGCTGCCGCTGATCCGGCCGGCGCTGGCCGCGCTCGCGATTCTCGTGTTCACGTTCGTGTGGAACGATTACTTCTGGGCGCTGTGCCTTACGCAAGGCGACGAGGCGGCGCCGATCACGGCGGGCGTCGCCGCGCTGAAAGGGCAATGGACGACTTCCTGGAACCTCGTCTCGGCCGGGTCGATTCTCGCCGCGCTGCCGTCGGTCGCGATGTTCTTCGCAATGCAGAAGCATTTCGTCGCGGGGCTCACGTTCGGCGCGACGAAAGGCTGAACGCGCGCCGCTCGCGTTTCGAATCTCCCCCTCCGCATCGTGAGGTTGCCCGCTTCGGCGGGCTTTTTTCATGCTTTGCAGATTGGGGCGATGTCGGTTGGCGACCTTGGCCCGCCATCCAGGCTCCAATGCCGCCAACCGATTAAACGCGCAGCTGACTGCCGGTTTCGACGCGCCTGGACGTCTGGGCGCGACTTTGCTCGACATCGATTCGGCTACGCGTACTTGTCGCCGACCGTACTGCGAATCGGATGGGTGTCGTAGACGATGATCATTCGTTCGATGAGCCCCGCGACGTCGAACTCGAATACGTCGACGCACTCGAAGCGCGCCGCCGAGCCGTCTTTCAGGCCCCAGTCGTAGATGAAGTAACCGGTCGCACGGCGAGCGCCACTCGTGCTGACGCAGATATCGATCGGCGTAATCCTGCTTTCTCCCGACGCGGCAGCGACCTTCGAAAAGAAGGGCTCAGGCTGCATCCAGCCGAGAAAGGGCGAGAAAATCCGCGCGTCCGGCGTAAATAGCGCGCAGATGGCGCCGACATCGCCTCGCTCCAGTTCCCGAAGGTAGGCGCGAACCTGTTGCGTATATAGTGATCCCGACGTTGAGCCCAAGACTATCCTCCGATCATTCGTTGACGACCCCGTTCACTCGCAAGAACAGGGCATCCGGTAGACGCACGATAGCGACGCCCCGATGACCGAACAATCGAAAAATTTGCAATCCGGGTATGCGGCGCATGCATATCCGCTGGCCGACCTGACGCGGCCGCTCCCGCCGTTGGCGGCGATTCAGTCGTTCGTCGCCGCGGCGCAGCTGGGCAGCGTCAGCAAGGCGGCGGACCACCTATGCCGGACGCAAGGTGCGGTCAGCCGCCAGATACAGCAGCTGGAAACGCATTACCGATGCGCACTCTTCGTGCGCCACGTATCGGGGCTGACGTTGACGGCGGAAGGGAATGCACTGCTGACGGTCGCGGTCAACGTGCTCACGCAATTGGTTCGGCACGCGGACGTCCATGCACGGGCGACCTCGGTGCTCACGTTGAAGTTGCCTTCCACGTTCGCCGTTCGCTGGCTGCTCCCGCGGCTGCCGGACATCCAGCGCGCGATGAGCGGAACGGAGCTTCGTATCTCGACATCCGCGGACGACACGCCGGATTTCACGACGTCCGACGTCGATGCCGTCGTCGTGCGCGGCACGGGACAATGGACCGGTATGGAGGCGATCCCGCTGTTTGCCGAGATGCTCACGCCGATGTGCGCGCCCGCCTTGGCAACCTCACTGCGATCCGTTGCCGACCTTGCGCAGGTCGAATTGCTCCATCCCGGGCCCAGCCACGCGGAATGGAGGTGCTGGCTCGATCATGTCGGGGCACGCCAGGTCGATGCGGGACGCGGACTCGTATTCGATACCCTCGAATTGACGCTCGCGGCATCGATGGAAGGACACGGCGTTGCAATCGGCGACCCGCGAATGGCAAGAGACCGGCTCCGCGCCGGATCGCTGGTGATGCCGTTCGAGGACGTGGCTCGAGACGGCCTTTCGTACTTCGTCGTCTATCCGCCCCAACGTGCGGCACAACCGAAAATTCGGGCCCTCGCCGACGTCTTGCTGCGACTTGCGCGAGAAGACCGATAGGCGAGCATCCGATACCCGGGTGGAATCGACATGCTCGAATGACCCACCTACAGTACCGGCGAATGACGGGCCTGTCAGAGATCGCCGCGCACTTCACCGGTTCCCAGCGCGCTCCGCTGGCGGTTGACCTCCGCCCACAGCGCATCGCTGTCGTCCTCGCGCAGCACGATCATGCAGTCCAGTTGATCGTCGGTCACGCCGAAGTATTCGAGGATTTCTTGGCGAACCCCATCGATGAAGTGCGCGTATTCCGGCGTTGCCTGCGCCTGAGCATGCAAGGCGTCGTACTCGGCATCGTCCACGCCGCCGCCGTGCTCGTCGATATAGCGCGTGATCCACTGATCCCGCTCGTGGTCATAATCGGCCTCGGCGCGCATTGCTTGCACGGCCGTGTACAAATCCAGTTGGGCAAACGCGGCGATCGCCGCCGTTGTCGCCTCGTCGAATGTCGTCGTCATTCCCTCTCTCACTTCAGTCATCGCACATCGTCGGTCACGCCGGGAAGGCCGGGTCGCGGCCGGTTTCAGGTCGGCAACGAAAAAACCGGCCGCGCTGCTTCCAGCCACCCGTATTCGTCCACTGCATCGGACGATTCAATCGTCTCGGCACCCCGGACAGGAAGATTCGGCCTACCTGGACGGTTTGCCCGGTTTGCCGCGCCCACCGGCGGATTTCCCGGCGGGCTTCGCCGCCCCCGTCTTCCCGGCTGGCTTGCTGCGCGGCTTCTGCACGCTGAACGGGCTGCCGATGGTGTAGTCCGGACCTTTACCGGCACCGGCGGCCGTCGCATGCTGCGCCCCCGGCTTGCGCCTGCCGTCGTTGCTCGGCGTATGCGGCTTCTTGCCCGGCGTTTGCCTCGCGACCGGCGCGGCTTGCGGCACCTTGGGCTTCTTCGGCTTTTTCGGTTTCTTGATGATCTGGCCCGTCGCGCTGGTTTCCGGCACGCGATGCTCGGCTTCGAAACCCGGCTCTTCTTCGCGCCGCAGCGTCTGCCGGATCAGCGCTTCGATCGCGGCCAGTTGCGGCGCTTCATCGGCGCATACCAGGGATACCGCCACGCCGCTGGCGCCCGCGCGGCCGGTGCGGCCGATACGGTGCACATAGTCTTGCGCGACGATCGGCAGATCGACGTTGATCACGAGCGGCAGATCGTCGATATCCAGTCCGCGCGCCGCCACATCGGTGGCGACCAGCATCTGCACTTCGCCCGCCTTGAAACGCTCCAGCGCCCGCAAACGCGCGGGTTGCGGCTTGTCGCCGTGGATCGTGTCGACCGCATAGCCGGCTTTCTCCAGCATCACCGCCAGATAATCGACGCCATTGCGGGTCTTGACGAACACCAGCGCGTGCTCCCACTTGTTTTGCGCCACCAGATGCATGAACAGGTCCGGCTTGTTCCGCTTGTCGACCGTCACCACCCACTGCTTGATCTTGCTGGCCGTGGCGTTGGGCGGGCTGACGCTGATATCGACCGGGTTGCGCAGAATGCCCGCCGCCATCGTGCGGATCTCGTCGGAGAACGTGGCGGAGAACAGCAATGTCTGGCGCTTGGCGGGCAACGCGGCAAAGACCGCGTCGAGTTCGCGCGCGAAGCCGAGATCGAGCATGCGGTCGGCTTCGTCGAGCACCAGCGTCTGCACCTGATCGAACTGCACCGCGTTCTGGCGATTGAGGTCGAGCAAGCGGCCCGGCGTCGCCACGAGCACGTCGACGCCCTTGCGCAGCTTCATCATCTGAGGATTGATGCTCACCCCGCCGTAGGCGGCCAGAAACCGCAGATCGAGGCCTTTGCCGTATTCGACGAAGCTTTGCAGCACCTGTTCGGCCAGTTCGCGCGTGGGCACCAGCACCAGCACGCGCGCGCGGTTGCTGGATACCGCCGGGCCGTGTTGCACCAGCCGTTGCAACAGCGGCAGCGCAAAACCGGCCGTCTTGCCGGTGCCGGTCTGGGCCGCGGCCATCACGTCCTTGCCGCCGAGCACGGCGGGAATCGCCTTGGCCTGCACCGGCGTGGGTGTCTGGTAATTGAGGCCCTGCAGGTTACGCAGCAACGGCTCGATCAGGCCAAGCGAGGCAAAAGACATGGACGTATTCCGGGCGAAAACCGCAATTCTAGCGGTTACCGCGCCGGTTGCGCCCCGCCCGCGCCGCCGCGCAGCCGCACGTCCACCGCCCCGATATTCTTCTCGTGCGCGACCAGCATCAACGACAGCGCATGGTGAATGTCCGGATCGGCGAGCGTCGGCAGCAAGGTCTGCAGCTTGCGCACGACCCAGCGTTGGCCGCGATTCAGGAACGCCATCCGCTCCGCCAGATCGTCGATCGCCATCGCCTTCTCGTAGAACGCGCCGGTCGCGCGCGTCGGCACCGCGTCGAGCGACCGGATCGCGTCGACGAGCACGCTGCACCAGTGCGCCTCGTCCTGGCGGATATGGGCGATCAGCCGATGCAGCTCGGGATCGTCGGTCACCTCGGTCGCCGTCTCGGACGCGACGCGCGCACCCGCGCGCTCGGCTTCCAGCAATTCGTCGAGCGTAGCCAGCAACGCGGCGCGGCGCTCGTGTTCGCGCTCGTCGACGGCGCCGGCCAGCGTCGCCGTGCCGCCTTTGTCGAGTATCGCGGCCGCGCCGGCGACGATCCGCTGCAACACGTCGCCGGCCATCTCGACCGCCTCGATCCGCCCCGCGCCCGTGCCCGCATACAGCGCCATCGCCTCGACATCGCCGGTCATCGTGCGCAGCGGCGAATCGGTGCTGAACAGATAGATCGGCCGCCCTTCCTCGTCGCCGATCACGGTCCGCGCGTCGCCGAACGGATCGCCGCGTTCGCCGCGCGTCACGCTCGACGGCAGCACGCGCACCCTCGCGCCGCGGGGCCAGTTGGTGTGGAAGATGTCGGTCAGCAGCGTGTCGCCTTCGTGCGCCTCGACGATGCGCTGCTTGTGATACGCATGCGCGAACGATTCGTGGGTCGCGATGAAGGCCGTGCCCATCACCGCGCCCTGCGCGCCGAGCGCCATCGCGGCCGCCACGCCCGCACCGTCGACGATCCCGCCCGCCGCGAGTACCGGCACGTTCGCGGCACCGATCACGTCGGGCAGCAACGCGGCAAGCGGCCGGTCGCCGCGGACATGGCCGCCCGCCTCGCGCCCCTGCACGATCAATGCCTGCGCCCCGGCCGCTTCGGCCGCGCGCGCATCGTCGAGCGAGCCGACCTGATGCACCACGCACACGCCCGCGTCGCGCAGGCGCCGCACGACGGCCGGCATCACGTCCCAGAACAGCGCGACGACGGGCACGCCCAGCTCGACGCATGCGTCGAGCTGGGCATCGAGCAGATCGGGCGGCGTCGACGCGGGAATCAGATTGATGCCGAACGGGCGATCGGTCGCCGCGCGCACTCGCTGCACTTCGCTGCGGATCAGCGCAACCGGCTCGCGCACCATGCCGAGAAAGCCGAACCCGCCGGCCGCGCTCACGGCGCTCGCGAGCTCCGCGCGCGCGACACCGCCCATGCCCGCGAGCACGATCGGCCAGGTACAGCCGAGCAGGTCGCAGACGGGGCGATGCAGGATCTGGACGGCGCGGGCGTCGTGCCCGTCGCCACGCGTCGGAATCGACATGCAGCATCCTCCTGTCAGAAGCGGGATCGGTGGCGTATCACGCTCGACGGTACGCCGTACGTGTTGCATCCACGTGCACGAGCGATGCCAAGCCGCGCACCGAATAGATCACATTGTGACATATTCGATCGTGAGGCCGCAGCGACAGCGCACCAGGCGTGATTTACATCAACGTGCCGGCGAACCCCGGCCGTTTACGTCCACCCTTCGAGCCGCAACGTCGAACGCACGAGCCGCTGCTCCTCCTGCTCGATCTCGCGCAGATAGTCTACGCACTGACGGATATGTTCGCTCGCGGCCTTGCGCGCCTGGTCGGGCAGCCGCCCCGTGACCGCGTTGTAGAGCCGCGCGTGCTGACGGTCGATCTGCTTTTTCAGCGGTTCGCGGTGATAGAGGTTGTTCACCGACGCGAACACCGAGCTGAGCAGCAGGTCGGTCAGCGACTGCAGCGTATTGACGAGCACGGGGTTGTGCGACGCCTCGCAGATCGCAAGATGAAACGCGTGGTCGAGTTTCGCGCGCGCGGCGGGATCGAGATCCTGCGCGTCGGCCGCCGTCATTTCCTCGTAGCGGCGCCGGATCAGGATGAAATCGGCCGGCGTGCCGCGCAGCGCCGCGAGCCGCGCGGCCTCGGCCTCGAGCATTCCGCGCACCTCGAACAGGTCGTACAGCGTACGCGGCTGCGAGCCGAGCAGATGCATCATCGGCGTGATCGCACGCTGCGGGGTCAGGCTCGCGACGAACGAACCCTTGCCGTGCGTCGTATCGATGATCCCGCGCGCGTGCAGCAGCTTCATGCCTTCGCGCACGGCCGTGCGCGACACGCCGAGCTTCTCGGTCAGCCGCCGCTCCGACGGCAGCGCCTGCCCGGCCTTCAGCACGCCGTCGACGATCAACTGCTCGATCCGCTCGGCGACGACGTCGGCCACGCGTCGCGCCGGCCCTTCCCGCTCCTGCATTTCCATACTGGTATGACCACTTTGGACAGATGACGCCGATTTTCGCACAAAGCCTTGTTGTCGTTGGGTTTTGCCGATCATTCAAGAACGCAGAATCGATCGCTTATCAAAAACTGGTATGACCACCTTCGCGACGTCTGGACATGCCCGCGCGGGCCGCCAAGAATCCTGTCCTTCCGGCGTGTCGCGCCTCGCGCGGCCGCCCGCATGGTGGAGACGAACCAATGAGTTTCATCTACGACGAACGGATCGACGGGCCGCTGGCGACCGTCGACCGCGCCACCCTCGTCGCCGCGCTGCACGCGGCGGCGCCCGGCCTCGACGTGCTGCACGAACGCGAGGCGCTCAAGCCGTTCGAATGCGACGGGCTGGCCGCGTACCGCACGGTGCCGCTCGCGGTCGTGCTACCCGACACGGTCGACCAGGTGCGCGCGGTGTTGCGCGTCGCGGCCGCGCACGGCGTGCCGGTCGTCGCGCGCGGCGCGGGCACCGGATTGTCGGGCGGCGCGATGCCGCTCGAAAAAGGCATCCTGCTGGTGATGGCGAAGTTCAACCGGATCCTCGACATCGACCCCGATGCCGGCATCGCGCGCGTGCAGCCCGGCGTGCGCAATCTCGCGATCTCGCAGGCCGCCGCGCCGCACGGCCTCTACTACGCGCCCGATCCGTCGTCGCAGATTGCGTGCTCGATCGGCGGCAACGTCGCCGAGAACGCGGGCGGCGTCCACTGCCTGAAATACGGGCTCACGGTGCACAACATCCTGAAGGTCGAGATCCTGACGATCGACGGCGACACGCTCACGCTCGGCGCCGACGCGCTCGATGCACCGGGCTTCGACCTGCTCGCGCTGTTCACCGGCTCCGAAGGGATGCTCGGCATCGTCACCGAGGTGACGGTGAAGCTGTTGCCGAAGCCGCCGAGCGTGAAGGTGCTGATGGCGAGCTTCGACGACGTCGCCGAGGCGGGCGCCGCGGTCGCGCGGATCATCGGCGCGGGCGTGATCCCCGGCGGCCTCGAGATGATGGACAACCTCGCGATCCGCGCGGCCGAGGACTTCATCCACGCGGGCTATCCGGTCGACGCGCAGGCGATCCTGCTGTGCGAGCTCGACGGCGCGGCCAGCGACGTCGACGAGGATGCCGAACGCGTCGCCGCGCTGCTGCGCGACGCGGGCGCAAGCGAGATTCGCGTCGCGCGCGACGAAGCCGAGCGCCAGCGCTTCTGGGCCGGCCGCAAGAACGCGTTCCCGGCGGTCGGCCGGATGTCGCCCGACTACTACTGCATGGACGGCACGATCCCGCGCCGCGAGCTGCCGCGCGTGCTCGAAGGGATCGCCGCGCTGTCCGCCGAATACCGGCTGCCGGTCGCGAACGTGTTCCACGCGGGCGACGGCAACATGCATCCGCTGATCCTGTTCGATGCGAACCGGCCCGGCGAGCTCGACCGCGCGGAAGCGCTCGGCGGCAAGATCCTCGAGCTGTGCGTCGCGGCGGGCGGCAGCATCACCGGCGAGCACGGTGTCGGGCGCGAGAAGATCAACCAGATGTGCGTGCAGTTCAACGCCGACGAAATCACGTTCTTCCACGCGGTGAAGGCCGCATTCGATCCGCAGGGGCTGCTCAATCCCGGCAAGAACATCCCGACGCTGCACCGCTGCGCCGAATTCGGCGCAATGCACGTCCATCACGGCAAGCTGCCGTTTCCCGAACTGGAGCGCTTCTGATGCGACGCGACATCGAATCCATCGACGACAGCGCGGCGCTCGTCGCGCAGGTCGACGCGGCGATCCGCGATCGCCAGCCGCTGCGCATCCGCGGCGCCGGCACGAAGGCGTTCGCCGGCCGCCCGGTCGAAGGCCGCACGCTCGACGTGCGCACGCATCGCGGCATCGTGTCGTACGACCCGACCGAACTCGTGATCACCGCGCGCGCGGGCACGCCGCTCGCCGATCTGGACGCGATGCTCGACGCGGCCGGCCAGATGCTGCCGTGCGAGCCGCCGTCGTTCGGCGGCACGGCCACCGTCGGCGGCATGTTCGCGGCGGCGCTGTCGGGCCCGCGTCGTCCGTGGGCCGGCGCGGTGCGCGACTTCGTGCTCGGCTGCCGCGTGATCACCGGCCACGCGAAGCATCTGCGCTTCGGCGGCGAAGTGATGAAGAACGTCGCGGGCTACGACGTGTCGCGCCTGCTGGCCGGCAGTTTCGGTTGCCTCGGCGTCGTGACCGAAGTGTCGTTGAAGGTGCTGCCGAAGCCGCGCGCGACATGCGATCTCGCGCTGACGCTTGCGGCAAGCGAAGCCGTGCTGCGCGTCGCCGCGTGGCGTCGCGCGGGGCTGCCGCTCGCGGGTGCGTGCCAAGCGAACGGCGTGCTGCGCGTGCGGATCGAAGGCGGCGACGGCTCGGTGAAGGCCGCGCGCGACACGATCGGCGGCGACCGGATGGACGACTGCGGCGACGCATTCTGGGCGCGGCTGCGCGATCTCGCGCTGCCGTTCTTCGACGACCCGCGCCCGCTGTGGCGCGTGTCGGTGCCGGCTGCCGCGCCGCTCGACGCGTGGCCGGGCGCGCAGCTCGTCGACTGGGGCGGCGCGCAGCGCTGGCTGAAAAGCGACGCGGCGCCGGCCGACGTGCAGCGCCTGGCCGCGCAATGGGGCGGCCACGCGACCTGCTTCACGCCGGGCACGACACCTCAGCCGTTCCAGCCGCTGCCGCCCGCGCTGCTGCGCGTACACCGGCAGCTCAAGGCGCAGCTCGACCCGCACGCGATCTTCAATCCCGGCCGGCTCTACGCCGACTTCTGACGCGAACCCGATCCCGACCCGCCGATGCAAACCAATCTCAGCGAAGCAAGCAAGGCCCTCGCCCGGGCCGACGAAGCGGAAGCGATCCTGCGCGCGTGCGTGCACTGCGGCTTCTGCAATGCGACCTGCCCGACCTATCAGGTGCTCGGCAACGAGCTCGACGGGCCGCGCGGCCGCATCTACCTGATCAAGCAGTTGCTCGAAGGCGAGCCGTGCGGCGAACTCACGCAACGGCATCTCGACCGCTGCCTGACGTGCCGCAACTGCGAGACGACCTGCCCGTCCGGCGTGCGCTATCACACGCTGCTCGACATCGGCCGCGCGGAAGCCGAGAAGCGCGTGCAACGGCCGGCGCGCGAACGCCTGTTGCGCGCCGGGTTGCGTCACGTGGTGCCGCGCCCGGCGACGTTCGCCGCGCTGCTGAAGGCCGGCCGCGCGCTGCGCCCGCTGCTGCCCGGCACGCTGCGGGACAAGATCCCGGCCGCCGTGCCCGCCGCCGCGCCGCGCCCGGCCGTGCGTCATGCACGGCGCGTGCTGATGCTCGAGGGCTGCGTGCAGCCGTCGCTGTCGCCGAACACCAATGCGGCCGCCGCGCGCGTGCTCGACCGGCTCGGCATCAGCGTGAGCCCCGCGCGCGAAGCCGGCTGCTGCGGCGCGACCGAATATCACCTGAACGCGCAGGATGCGGGCCTTCACCGCGCGCGCCGCAACATCGACGCATGGTGGCCCGCGATCGAGGCCGGTGCGGAGGCGATCGTGCTGACCGCGAGCGGCTGCGGCGCGTTCGTGAAGGAATACGGCGACCTGCTGCGCTCCGACCCCGTCTATGCGGAGAAGGCGCGGCGCGTCAGCGCGCTCGCGCGCGATCTGGCCGAAGTGATCGCGGCCGAGCCGCTCGACGCACTCGCCGATGCGACGCCACGGCGCGTCGCGGTCCATTGCCCGTGCACGCTGCAGCACGCGCAGCGCCTCGGCGGTGCGGTCGAGCGCATCCTGACGCGGCTGGGCTTCGATCTGACGAATGTCGCCGACGGCCATCTGTGCTGCGGCTCGGCCGGCACGTATGCGCTGACGCAACCCGGCCTCGCGACGACACTACGCGACAACAAGCTCGATGCGCTCGAAGCGGCGCAGCCGGACCTGATTGTCACCGCCAACGTCGGCTGCCAGACTCATCTGAACGGCGCGGGCCGCACGCCCGTGCGCCACTGGATCGAGCTCGTCGACAACCGGCTGGTCACCTGACCGCCGCTTCCGGAGGAAACCCATGCAAACGAAACCCGAACTCGAACTGGCCGATGCCGAGCGCATGCTCGCCGCGGCGCGCGCGGAAGCGGAACGCCACGGCTGGGCCGTGTCGATCGCCGTCGTCGACGACGGCGGCCACCTGCTCGCGTTCGCTCGATTGAACGGCGCATCGCCGGCCAGCAGCACCCTCGCGCAGGACAAGGCCCGCGCGGCGGCGCTCGGCCGTCGCGAGACGAAGGCGTATGAGGATATGATCAACGGTGGCCGCACCGCGTTTCTGAGCGCGCCGCTGACGGGCTTGCTCGAAGGCGGCGTGCCGGTCACGGTCGGCGGCCGGATTGCAGGCGCGATCGGTGTGTCTGGCGTAAAGTCCGAACAGGACGCGCAGATCGCCCGCGCCGGTACACAGAGCGTCGCGGAATAACCAGCCAAACCGCGCGCATTTTCCCCGGGAGGATTCACGATGATCGACCAAGCAGGACTGCAAGTCGCGCCAGCGCTGAGCCAGTTCATTGAAAACGAAGCGCTGCCGGGCACCGGCATCGACAAGGCCGCGTTCTGGAGCGGTTTCTCGGCCCTGGTGCACGACCTCGCGCCGCGCAACCGCGAGCTGCTCGCCGAACGCGACCGCCTGCAGCAGGAACTCGACGCGTGGCATCGCGCGCACCCCGGCCCGGTTCGCGACCATGCCGCGTATCGCGCATTCCTCGAACGAATCGGCTACCTCGTGCCGGTCCCGTCGAACGTCGCGGCAGCCACCGCGAACGTCGACAGCGAGATCGCCACGCAGGCCGGCCCGCAGCTCGTCGTGCCGCTGTCGAACGCACGCTATGCGCTGAACGCCGCGAACGCGCGCTGGGGCAGCCTGTACGACGCGCTGTACGGCACCGACGCACTGCCCGAAGACGGCGGCGCCGAACGCACGTCGGCCTACAACCCGACGCGCGGCCAGCGCGTGATCGACTACGCGCGCAACGTGCTCGACACCGCGGCGCCGCTCGCGAGCGGCTCGCACCGCGACGCGCTGCGCTACCGCGTGCAGGACGGCCAGCTCGCGGTCGAAACCGCGCAGGGCAACGTCGCGCTCGCGCAGCCCGCGCAGTTCGTCGGCTACCAGGGCACGGCCGATGCGCCGTCCGCGATCCTGCTGAAGCACAACGGCCTGCACCTCGAGATCCAGATCGACGCGTCGACGCCGATCGGCCGCGCCGATCTCGCGAACGTGAAGGACGTCGTGCTCGAAGCCGCGGTCAGCACGATCATCGACTGCGAGGATTCGGTCGCGGCGGTCGACGCCGACGACAAGGTCCAGCTCTACCGCAACTGGCTCGGCCTGATGCAGGGCACGCTGGTCGAGGAAGTCGCGAAGGGAGGCAAGACCTTCACGCGCCGCCTGAACGCCGATCGCGAGTACACGACGCCCGCCGGCGGCACGCTGTCGCTGCATGGCCGCTCGCTGCTGTTCGTGCGCAACGTCGGCCACCTGATGACCAACGGCGCGGTGCTCGACCGCGACGGCAACGAGATTCCGGAAGGGATTCTCGACGGTGTCGTCACGGTGCTGTGCGCGCTGCACGACCTGAAGGCGAAGCGCAATTCGCGCACGGGCTCGATCTATATCGTGAAGCCGAAGATGCACGGCCCGGTGGAAGTCGCGTTCGCCGACACGCTGTTCGCGCGCATCGAGGATCTGTACGGCCTGCCGCGCAACACGCTGAAGATGGGCATCATGGACGAGGAGCGCCGCACCAGCGTGAACCTCGCCGCATGTATCGCCGCCGCCGCCGCGCGCGTGGCGTTCATCAACACCGGCTTCCTCGACCGCACCGGCGACGAGATGCACACCGCGATGGAAGCGGGCCCGATGATCCGCAAGGGCGACATGAAGTCGTCGGCGTGGATCCAGTCGTACGAGCGCAACAACGTGCTCGCGGGCCTGTCGGCCGGCCTGCGCGGCCGCGCGCAGATCGGCAAGGGCATGTGGGCGATGCCGGACCTGATGCATGCGATGCTCGAGCAGAAGATCGCGCATCCGCGCGCCGGCGCGAACACCGCATGGGTGCCGTCGCCGACCGCCGCGACGCTGCACGCGCTGCACTACCACCTCGTCGACGTGCAGGCCGTCCAGCAGGAACTCGAGAAGACGCCGTATGCCAGCGAGCGCGACGCGCTGCTCGAAGGGCTGTTGACCGTGCCGGTCGTCGAGCGTGCCGCGTGGAGCGAGGCGGAAATCCTGAGCGAGGTCGAGAACAACGCGCAGGGCATCCTCGGCTACGTCGTGCGCTGGGTCGAACAGGGCGTCGGCTGCTCGAAGGTGCCGGACATCCACGACGTCGGCCTGATGGAAGATCGCGCAACGCTGCGCATTTCGAGCCAGCACATCGCGAACTGGCTGCGCCACGGCGTGATCACCGAGGCATTCGTGCTCGACGTGTTCAAGCGGATGGCGCGCGTCGTCGACCAGCAGAACGCCGGCGATCCGAACTATCGCCCGATGGCGCCCGGCTACGACCAGTCGACCGCGTTCCAGGCCGCGTGCGCGCTCGCGCTGCAAGGTACGTCGCAGCCGAGCGGTTATACCGAGCCGCTGCTGCATCAGTTCCGGCTCGCGTTCAAGGCGCAACAGCACGGCGCATGAACCTGCGCATGCGGGTTCGTCCCGCATGCCGGGCGCCGGCCGTACGCCGGCCTCGCGAAACGGGCAGCCTCGCGGCTGCCCGTTTTCATATTCGCGTTCACCCGGGCGTTGAAACCGATAATCGGCGCCTGTCGCCGGCCCACCATTAATCCGCCGGTATCCGCAACCGTCGGCGCGAC
Source organism: Burkholderia sp. 9775_39 (assembly GCF_015712225.1). Lineage (NCBI taxonomy): Bacteria > Pseudomonadati > Pseudomonadota > Betaproteobacteria > Burkholderiales > Burkholderiaceae > Burkholderia > Burkholderia sp. 9775_39. The sequence goes on from NZ_JACCQC010000009.1 coordinate 45,647, forward strand.
CTCCCCGCCGCCCCGCAAAGCCTTGCGCCGCAATGCTGCGCCCGATATTGGCAAGCCCGGGATTACACCGTAATTTGACCCCGATCAACAGGGTGCAACATTTTCCGCGCACGCAAACACGCGCGTTATACTCCGTGGAATTCGCATCGCGCAATTCGTCAGATCGTCGAATTGCAGTCAATGTTTACCTGTGAATATAGGGTTTATCCGGTCGCGATTGTCGATAATCGGCGGCCGTTTTTTCCGCTGAACGAAAGGCTGGCACGGGCAGAGGGCTGCGCACCGGATCGCCACCGGTAGTCATACGAACAATCGCATCGACCCGCCGCCCGGCGACGATGCCCCCGATCCACGGACCATGGCCGAAACCGACTACGCAATGCCCAGCGAATCCGGCCTGACGAGCCGTGTCGCCGCTCATCTGCGCCGGTTCCTGCTGCCGCACCTGATCTTCTATACGGGGCTGCTGATCGCGCTGATCCTGCTGCTCCTGTGCGGAATCGTGCTGTACGAAGGCCGCATCGACGCGCGCGACCGTTCGCGCAGCATGCAGCAGAATCTCGCGCTGATGGCGTCGTGGGACATCGAACGCAACATCGAGATCTATTCGCTGTCGCTGCAGGCGGTCGTCGAAGGCGCGAACGACCCCGACGTCACCAAGCTGCCGATGCCGCTGCGCCGCCAGGTGCTGTTCGACCGCGCGACGACGGCCAAGTACCTCGGCGGCATCTACGTGCTCGACGCAAAGGGCGACATCGCGGTCGACGGCAAGAGCGACGTGCCGCGCAAGGCCAACTTCGCGAACGAACCGTACTTCACCGTGCCCCGCGACCACCCCGAGATCGGCCTGTACGTGAGCCCCCCGTATCATTCGCGGCTGCGCGGCGGCTCGCCGAGCATCGCGCTCAGCCGGCGAATCACGCGGCCCGACGGGTCGTTCGGCGGCGTCGCCGTGATGTCGATCCGGCTCGAATATTTCCAGAATCTGTTCTCGCGCCTGTCGCTCGGCGATCGCGGCTCGGTTGCCCTGATCAACACGGACGGCAAGATGGTCGCGCGCGAGCCCTACGACCCCAGGATTGTCGGCCGCGACATCAGTCGCGCGAGCACGTTCCGGCATTTCATGACCGCCAGCGAAGGGAGCTTCGCCGATACCGCGTCGATCGACGGCGTGCGACGCCTGTACGTGTTCCGGCACCTCGACGGCCTGCCGCTGATCGTCATGGTCGCGCGCTCGGAAGCGGACACCTACGCCGCGTGGTACGACCGTGCGATCCCGATCGGCTCCGCGATGGTCGTGCTCGCGATCGGCTTCGTCGGCCTGTCGCTGCTGCTCGACGTGCAATTGCGCAAGCGTCATCGCGCGGAAACCGAGCTGCAGGCGCTCGCGCGCACCGACGGCCTGACGGGCCTCGACAACCGCCGGATGCTCGACGTCACGCTCGCGCGCGAATGGCGGCGTGCCGCGCGCTCGCAACATGCGCTGTCGCTGCTGTTCATCGACGTCGATTACTTCAAGCGCTACAACGACACGCAGGGCCACCAGGCCGGCGACGACGCCCTCGCCGCGGTCGGCCACTGCATCGCCGGCTGCCTGCGCCGCCCGGCCGACTATGCGGCGCGCTATGGCGGCGAGGAATTCGTCGTGGTGCTGCCGGACATCGACTCGGACGGCGCGGTGACGATCGCCGAAACGATCCGCACGGGCGTCCTCGATCTCGGCATCCGCCACGACGCCGGCACGGTCGGCCGGCTGACGGTGAGCATCGGCGTGACGACCAGCTATCCCGAACGCGACGACAACATCCAGGCCGCGCTGAAGCTGGCCGACGATGCGCTGTACCGGGCGAAGGAAGGCGGGCGCAACCGCATCGTCGTGCAGGCGGCCACGCCGCCCGACGATCGCCAGTCGCGGCGGGCCTGAGCGTACGGGCAGCGGCGGGGCCGCCGCCGTCCGCAGGCAAAATCACCGACAATATCGGCTCGATACGCCACCGCGCCGCCGCGCGGCCGACGTCCCCGGCCGGGCCGCGCCTGGCTGGCCGCGCCTGGCCAGCCGCACCACGGCCGCGCCGGTTCGCGGCCGCTTCGCACCACCATGAGACTCAAGGCAAAGATCTTCCTTCTGGCCATCGTGCCGTTCCTGCTCGCGATCGCCGGCATCGGCTTCGGCGTGCGCCAGCAGGCGACGTCGCTCGCGCGCACGCAGCACGCGACGATCCAGGCCGCGTACCTGTCGAGCAAGGAAGTCGAGCTGAAACACTACGTCGAGCTCGCGACGAGCGCGATCATGCCGCTCTACGACGCGAGCGGCCGTAATGCGCGCGACGACGCGCTGCTGCGCACGCAGGCGCTCGCGATGCTGCAGAAGATGGATTTCGGCCCGGACGGCTATTTCTTCGTGTACGACCTGCACGGCAATTCGCTGATGCATCCGCGCGAGCCCGAACGCGTCGGCCACAACTTCTGGTCGATGCGCGACCCGCAGGGCGCACTGACCATCCAGAAGCTGATCGGCGCGGCGTCGCAGGGCGGCGGCTACGTGCGCTACGCATGGCAGCGGCCGTCGACGGGCCGCGTCGCGCCGAAGCTCGGCTACGTCGTCGCGCTCGAGCGCTGGGGCTGGATGGTCGGCACCGGCATCTATCTCGACGACGTCGACACCGCGCTGCAGCGCATCGACGCGCGCGCGTCCGCGAACATCGAGCGCACGATGAGCTGGCTCACCGCGATCGCGCTCACCGGCGCGGCGGCGATCGCCGTGTGCGCGCTGGTGCTGAACGTCAGCGAGTCGCGCAGCGCCGACGCGAAACTCAAGCAGCTCGCGCAGCGCGTCGTCGAATCGCAGGAGCAGGAGCGCGCGCGGCTGTCCCGCGAACTGCACGACGGGATCAGCCAGATGATGGTGTCCGCGAAGCTGATGCTCGAATCCGCGCTCGCGCGCTTCGAGCGCGGCACGTCGCGCGTGCCCGAAGCCGAGCAGGCGCTCGCGTCGGGTGTCGGGCGGCTCGGCGATACGCTGCGCGAAGTCCGGCGCATCTCGCATGCGCTGCGGCCGTCGATGCTCGACGATCTCGGCCTCGCGGCCGCGCTCGAGCAACTCGTGCGCGAGCTCGGCGCCGAGAGCGGCATCGACATCGGCTATACGCAGGTCGCGCACAGCGGCACGCAGCCCTTGCCCGAAGCCGTCAACACCGCGCTGTTCCGGATCGCGCAGGAAGCGCTGAGCAACATCGTGCATCATGCGCGGGCGTCGCGCGCGGCCGTCACGCTCGACGTCGGCGCGCAAACCGTCACGCTGACGATTGCCGACAACGGCTGCGGCTTCGACGCCGAACGCTCGCAGGCCGACGCGCGCCGCGGCATCGGCCTGCGCAACATGCGCGAGCGCCTCGACGCGCTCGGCGGCACGCTGACGATCACGTCGCAAGTGGGCCACACGATCGTCGCCGCACGCGTGCCGCTGCGCAGCGCGGCGTGACGACGCGCCCCATTACAGGAGACCTTTCACGCATGAGCGCCCCCGATACCGCCCGGCCCGCCGCCCGACTGCTGCTCGTCGACGACCACCCGCTCGTACGCGACGGCTTGCGGATGCGGCTCGAAGCGGCCGATCTGTCGGTGGTCGGCGAGGCCGGCAACGCGGACGAGGCGCTCGCGCTCGCCGCGTCGCTCGAACCCGATCTCGCGCTGATGGACGTCGGCATGAACGGCATGAACGGCATCACGCTCGCCGGCGTATTCCACGAGCGCTTTCCGGGCATTCGCGTGCTGATGCTGTCGATGCACGACAACATCGAGTACGTGACGCAGGCGGTGCGTGCCGGCGCGAGCGGCTATCTGCTGAAGGATTCGCCCGCGAGCGAGATCGTCCGCGCGATCGGCGCCGTGCTGGCCGGGCAGACGTTCTTCAGCGAAGGGCTGGCCGCGCGCATGATCCAGGCGAGCGCGACCGCGTCGCCGCTGGACCGGTTGACGCCGCGCGAGCGCGACATCCTCGACGCGCTGGCCGAGGGGCTGTCGAGCAAGCAGATCGCGCAACAGACGGGGCTGTCGGTGCGCACGGTCGAGACGCACCGGCTCAACCTGAAGCGCAAGCTTGAGATCGAAGGGCAGGCCGAGCTGATCAAGTTCGCGGTCGAGCATCGGCGGCGGTAGGCACGCCTGTCGAACCGATCCGCCGCGACCCGCCCGCGCGCCTTCTCATTCCGGCTCCGGCCGTGAAGACGTCACGCACGAAACGGCCGCTTGCTGCGCCTTTTCACGTCGCATCGTCAACATCAGCGCGATCACCATACTGAGGATCCCGGAACACAGGATCGCGAGCGAAAACCCGTGCGCCATCGCATCCCGATACGCACCGAGCATGTCGGGCCGCCCGGCCGCGAGCACGTGCTCCATCACGGCCTGCCGCGCAAGCGTATCCGCGTGCGCGCCGCCCGCTGCGTGCATCGCGGCCGTCATCCGGTGCAACGCCCCGACGCTCATCATGCTGCCGAGCACCGCGATGCCCAGGCTCATCCCGGTCTGGCGCAATGCGTTCATCGTCGCCGACGCCATGCCCGCGCGCTCGGCCGGCGCCCGTTCCATCACGGTCATGCCGGTCGCCGGCACCGCGAGCCCCATGCCGACGCCGAGCAGCGCCAGCACCACGCCGACCGCCGCGTAGGGGGTTGTCGCACCGAAGCCGGCCATGACCGCGAGCATCATGCCGATCAGCCCGTATCCGGCCACCATCAGCGTATGCAGCGGCATGCGTGCCGCGATGCGCCCGAACAGCATCGACGTGATCGCCGTCATCACGAACTGCGGCATCAGTTGCCAGCCCGCCGTGGCGGGCGCACGACCCTGCGCCTGCTGCAGGAACAGCGACAGGAAGAACAGGCTGCTGTACCCGGAGAACCCGAGCATGAACGACGCGAGATTCGCGTGTACCAGCCGCCGGTCGCGAAACAGCCACACCGGCAGCAGCGGCCGCTCGACCCGCGTTTCGACCCGGACGAAGACGACGAACGCCACCGCGGCGCCCGCCAGCGGCGCCAGCACCTTCACCTGCGACGCACCGGCTTGGCCGATGCCGATCAGCCCGTAGGTCAGCAACCCGAGCCACACCACGCTCAGCGCCTGCCCGAACGGATCGAACGCCGCATGCGCCGGATGCCGGCGCTCCGGAATGCCCCAGGCGCCGAGCAGCACGGCCACGATGCCGATCGGCACGTTGACGAGGAAGATGTTCTGCCATCCGCCATGCTCGACGAGCAGGCCGCCCAGCAGCGGCCCGAGGATCAGCGCGAGCGCACTGAACGCCGACCAGCCGCCGATCACGCGGGCGCGTTCGCGCGCATCGGGAAACGCATGCGTGAGGATCGGCATCGCGCCGGGAATCAGCAACGCGCCGGCGAGCCCCTGGATCGCGCGGCCGGCCAGCAGCGGCCCGATCCTGCCCGCGCACGCGCAGACGATCGAACCGGCCGTGAACAGGATCACGCTCGCGAGCCACACGCGCTTGTGACCATAGCGGTCGCCGAGCGGGCCGGCCGACAGCATGAACGCGGACAGCGCGAGCGCGTACGCATTGACGACCCACTGCAGGCCGCCGATATCGGTATCGAGCGCCGTCTGCAGCGTCGGCAACGCGACGTTGACGATGCTGATGTCGAGCGTGGCGAGAAAGGTGCCGAGACAGGCGGCCAGGACGAGTGCGGCGCGACGGTAGCGAGACATGGCGGTCGACCCGCGACGGGCCCATTGATGAGAATGATTCTCATCTTACATATCGACTGACCGTCGGTCAATGGATCATGTTGGCCGTAAACGGGGCGCTGGCCTAAACTGCGGGCTTTGCATGAACGGGCGTCGAGCCGCGCGATGACGGACAGGACCAAGGCAGGGATCAGGACAGTGAAAGACGACGCGCCGGCGGGCAAGCCGCGCACGAAGCCGGCGGAAGTCCGCCTCGAGGAGCTGATGGCCGCGGCCGAGACGCTGTTCCTCGCGCAGGGCGTCGAAGCGACCACCATCAGCGAGATCGTCGAGCACGCGCAGGTCGCGAAGGGCACGTTCTATCACTACTTCGAATCGAAGACCGACATGCTCGCGGCGCTCGCGCAGCGCTACACCGCATCGTTCCTCGATCAGTTGCAGCAGGCGGTGGACGCGTGCGACGCCGACGACTGGCTCGCGCGCCTGCGCGCATGGATCCGCGCCAGCATCGACGTCTACGCCGCGACCTATCGCACGCACGACATCGTCTACACGAACCATCACCACCACGATCGCGAGAATGCCGACAAGAACGCGATCCTCGAGCAGCTCGGCGCGATTCTCGACGGCGGCGCCCGGGCCGGCACGTGGCGGCTCGCGCACCCGCAGGTCACCGCGCTGCTGATCTATGCCGGCGTGCACGGCGCGACCGATCACATCATCGCGGCGCCGCAAACGGATCGCGCCGCGTTCGTCGATGCGGTGGTCGACGATTGCCTGCGGATGCTCGGCGTCGGCGCATGACGCGCGGCCGACGCGCCGCGATGAAAAAAGGGCGCCCGGGGGCGCCCTTCGTCCATCCCGACCGCAGCCTTGCAGCGGTCGTCAGTTGGTCCGCGAATTGTGCTTCTGCAGATACGCGATCAGGCCGTCGATCCCGCCCGTCGCGAGCTGGCTCTTGAACTGGCCCTGGTAGACCTGGATCAGCCACGCACCCGACATGTCGATGTCGTAGATCTTCCAGTCGTTGCCGACCTTGCCGAGACGATAGCCGACCGACTGGCTGTCGCCCGGCGTCGTCACCGTCGACTGCACCAGCGCATCGGCGCCCGACGCGCCGCCGGCCTTGAACGAGAACTTCGCGTCCTGGCCGCCGAGCTGCGCGAGCGACGCGGCATAGGTGCGCGTCATCAGCAACCGGAACTGCTTGTACAGCTCCTGCTGCTGTTGCGGCGTGGCCTGCTTCCACGCGTCGCCGACCGCGATGCGGGTCGTGCGCTCGAAGTTGGTCGCGGGCAGGAAGCGCTGCTCGACGACCTGCGTGACCTTCGCCATGTCACCGCCGCGCGCGGCCGGATCGGCCTTCATCGCGTTGACGGTGCCCTCGACCGCCGTGCGGACGATATCGACCGGCGCGCTCTGCGCGAAAGCGGAAACCGACACGGCGGCCGCCGCGACGAAAGCAAACAGATGACGTTTCATACGAATTTCGCACTCGATGGGAAAAAACGGCCGGCTCTTTGCATCGGCCGGTGGAGCAAAGTATACCGGGCCTGACGCCCCGCTGCCGCCCGGTGACCGACTGTTACCTTTCGGCGCCGTTTGTCACAGGCGCGTGGCGGCGTGGCGGCGCAGCGCCGCGCCGATTATGTAAATATCCCCATACAAATGGACCGGCCGCGCGATCCGATTCCAACGTCGCGAGCAAATATCCTTCCCGCCCCGAATCTCCCCAACGTCACGACCGTCGCCGCCCCGCGCCGGTATACTTGGCTACTTTGCCCTTGCCAGCCGCTCCCCACCGCCACATGGTGACATCTCTCATCGTCCGACTCGTTGCGTGGTCGGTGCGCCGCCCCGTCTGGGTCGTCGTCCTGTCGCTCGTCATCGCCGCCTTCAGCGGCGTCTACGTCGCGCAGCATTTCAAGATCAACACCGACATCAGCAAGCTCGTCGATGCGGAGCCGCAATGGGCCGCGCTCGGGCAAGCCGTCGACAAGGCGTTCCCACAACGCAACGGCACGATCCTCGCGGTCGTCGAGGCGCCCGCGCCCGAATTCGCGACGGCCGCCGCGCACGCGCTGACCGAAGCGCTGCAGAAGGACGCCGCCGCCGGCCGCATCGGCCCCGTCGCCGAGCCGGGCGGCGGACCGTTCTTCGAGCACAACGGGCTGCTGTTCCTGTCGCCGCAGGACGTCACCGATACGACCGTGCAGCTCGCGAGCGCGCGCCCGCTCGTCAACGAACTCGCGAAGAACCCGAGCCTCACCGGGCTCGCCACCACGCTGTCCACCACGCTCGGCCAGCCGCTCCTGACCGGCCAGGTGAAGCTGCCCGCGATGGCGAAGCTGCTCGCTCGCAGCGCCGCGACGGTCGACGACGTGCTGGCCGGCAAGCCGGCCGCGTTCTCGTGGCGCGCGCTGGTCGACAACGATGCCGCGCGGCAGCCCGCGCGCGCGTTCGTCACCGTGCAGCCGGTGGTCAACTACGGCGCGCTGAAGGCCGGCGCGGCGACGAGCCAGGTGATCCGCGACGCGGCCCGGTCGCTCGACCTCGAGAAGCGCTACGGCGCGGCCGTGCGCCTGACCGGCGAACAGCCGCTCGCCGACGACGAATTCGCGTCGGTCGAAGACGGCGCCGCGCTCAACGGCGTGCTCACGCTGCTCGCCGTGCTCGTGATCCTGTGGCTCGCGCTGCGCTCGAAGCGGATGATCGGCTCGGTGCTCGTCACGCTGTTCGTCGGCCTCGTCGTGACGGCCGCGCTCGGCCTCGCGATGGTCGGCTCGCTGAACATGATCTCGGTCGCGTTCATGGTGCTGTTCGTCGGCCTCGGCGTCGATTTCTCGATCCAGTACGGCGTGAAGTACCGCGAGGAACGCTTCCGCGATTCGCGCATCGATCACGCGCTGATCGGCGCCGCGCACTCGATGGGCATGCCGCTCGCGCTGGCCACCGCGGCCGTCGCGGCGAGCTTCTTCTCGTTCATCCCCACCGCGTATCGCGGCGTGTCCGAGCTCGGGCTGATCGCGGGCGTCGGGATGTTCGTCGCGCTGCTGACCACGCTCACGCTGCTGCCCGCGCTGCTGCGCCTGTTCGCGCCGCCGGGCGAATCGAAGACGCCGGGCTTTCCGTGGCTCGCGCCGGTCGACGATTATCTCGATCGCCACCGCAAGCCGATCCTGATCGGCACGCTCGCGGTCGTGATCGGCGCGCTGCCACTGCTCGCGTTCCTGCATTTCGACTTCAACCCGCTGCACCTGAAAGATCCGAACAGCGAATCGATGGCGACGCTGCTCGCGCTGAAGGATTCGCCGGAAGCCGCCGTCAACGACGTCACGCTGCTCGCGCCGTCGCTCGCGCAAGCCGATGCGGCCGCGAAGCGCCTCGACGCGCTGCCCGAAGTCGGTCGCACGACCACGCTGTCGACCTTCATCCCCGCCGACCAGCCGGCCAAGCGCGCGGCGATCGCCGCGGCCGCGAGCGAGCTGCTGCCCGCGCTGACGCAGCCGGCCGCGCCGCCCGCGACCGACGCGCAACGCGTGGCCGCGCTCAAGCGCGTGTCGGATCTGCTGAGCTATGCAGCCGAAGATCACCCCGGCCCGGGCGCCGCCGCCGCGCAGCACCTGTCCGCGTCGCTCGCGAAGCTCGCCGCCGCCGACAGCGCGACGCGCGACCGTGCCGAACGCGCGTTCTCCGATACGCTGCGCATCGCGCTCGACCAGCTCGCTTCGCTGCTGCAGCCGCAGGACATCACGCGCGAATCGCTGCCGCCGCAAGTCGTGCGCGACTGGGTCGCGCCGGACGGCCACGCGCTCGTGCAGATCTCGCCGAAGGTGCCGAAGGGCGTCGACCCGAACGACGACACGATGCTGCGCCGTTTCGCCAAGGCCGTGAAGGCCGCGGAACCGGGCGCGACCGGCGGGCCGATCTCGATCCTGCATTCGGCCGACACGATCATCAACGCGTTCCTGCATGCGGCGCTGTGGTCGATCATCTCGATCACGATCCTGCTGTGGGTCACGTTGCGCCGCTTCGGCGACGTGCTGCGCACGCTGGTGCCGCTGCTCGTGTCGGGCATCGTGACGCTCGAGATGTGCGTCGTGCTCGGCATGTCGCTGAACTTCGCGAACATCATCGCGCTGCCGCTGATGCTCGGCGTCGGCGTCGCGTTCAAGGTGTATTTCGTGATGGCGTGGCGCGCGGGACAGACGGGGCTGCTGCATTCGAGCCTCACGCATGCCGTGCTGTTCAGCGCCGCGACGACGGCGACCGCCTTCGGCAGCCTGTGGCTGTCGCATCATCCGGGCACGTCGAGCATGGGCAAGCTGCTCGCGCTGGCCCTGACCTGTACGCTGATCGGCGCCGTGGTGTTCCAGCCCGTCCTGATGGGCAAACCGCGCGTCAAACGCGCCAAGAACCAATCGCAAGGAATCAATGAATAAGGTGCGAATCATTGCGGCGACCGTCGCCGCCAGCGCGATGCTGACCGGCTGCGCGACGGGACCGAACCGCAATCCCAACGACCCGCTCGAGCCGATGAACCGGGCGATGTACAAGTTCAACGACACGGTCGACACGAACATCGCCCAGCCGATCGCGAAGGGCTACCAGAAAGTCACGCCGACGCCGGTACGCACCGCGATCAGCAACTTCTTCTCGAACCTCGGCGATCTCGGCAACATGGCGAACAACCTGCTGCAGTTGCGCATCACCGATGCGACGCAGGATCTGATGCGCGTGGCGATGAACTCGGTGTTCGGCGTCGCCGGCCTGATCGACATCGCGACGCCGGCCGGGCTGCCGAAGCATCACCAGGATTTCGGGCTGACGATGGCGCGCTGGGGCATGCCGTCCGGCCCGTATCTCGTGCTGCCCGTGTTCGGGCCAAGCACGATCCGCGACGGCGTCGGCCGCGCGGTGGACGTGCGCTTCAACCTGCTGAACTACATCGAGCCGGCCGCGCGCAATCCGATGTACATCGCGCAGTTCATCAGCGCGCGTTCGGACCTGCTCGGCGCGACCGACCTGCTGAAGCAGGCCGCGCTCGATCCGTATTCGTTCGTGCGCGACGCGTACCTGCAGCAGCGCAAGTCGCTCACGTACCACGGCCAGTCGGCATCGGCCGCTGCGCCGAACTATGCGGAGCCGGGTGAAGCAGGCGCGGTGCCGGCGGCTACGCCGACCATGCCAGGCGGCTTGCCGAACTACGAGGATCCGGGCGAGTCGGGCGGCGCATCGGGCGCCACGCCGAACAACGCACCGGCCGCGCCGGGATTGCCGCAGTACGACGATCCGGGTGCGGATAGTGCGATGCCCGCGAGCGCGCCGGCGGCTGCATCGGTCCCGGCATCGTCGGGCGCCACGACGGCGCCGGCCGCCAACGGCGCGCCGATCGCGCCGGCGATGCCGACGCTGCCCGCGAGCAATCCGGCCGCGCAGTAACGCGACCACGGCGACCGCGCAAGAACAAAGCGCGCTGCATCATGCAGCGCTCTTTTTTTGTCCGCGCAAAACGCGAAGAGGGGAGAAAAATCGGCGCGCGCCGCTCAAACGATCCGCATCGCGCCCGCCCGCTCGAACGCGTGCCGGGCCTGGATCAGCGTCGTGCGCGCCGCGCGCGCGTCGCTCGCGACCTGCAGCAGCGGGCCGAGCTGCGACGGCTGCTTCAGCAGTTCGCGCAGGATCGGCAGGATCGCCGTGCTGCCGTCGTCGCGCAGGCCGGCCGTCGCCGCACGCGGCAGCGTGCGCCACGCCGGATCGACGATCGCGCGGCACACCGCGAACGGCACGCCGCGCGCGGCCGCGAAGGCCGCCGCGATGTGCGACTCCATGTCGACGGCCAGCGCGCCCTTCGCGTGATGCAGCGACGCCTTGTCCTGTTCGCTGACGACCGGCGCGCCGACGGCCGCCATCGTGCCGCGCGTGACGCGCGCCCACACCGGCGTGTCTTGCAGCGCGGCGACGAGCCGCGCGCTCCAGCCCGCATCGGTCTCCACGCGGCCGAACGGCCCGTCGATCGCGTTCGCGATCACGAGCGCACCGGGCGCGAGATCGGGCGCGAGGCCGCCCGCCGTGCCGAAGCTCACGATACCCGCGCAACCGTGCGCGGTCGCATCGGCGAGCGCGCGCTCGAGCCGGTCGGCCCGCGCGGCGAACACCGCTTCGACGCCGTCACCGCGCGCGATGCGCGCCTCGAACGCCATCCCGGTCACCGCGATGACGGGCAATGCGCCGTTGTGCTGCGTCGTCGCCACGCGTTACATCCCGACCGTCACGCGCGTCGCGTTCGCGCGCTTCAGGTTGCGGTAGCGCGCGAGCGCCCACAGCGGGAAGAACTTGCGATAGCCGTGGTAGCGCAGGTAGAACACGCGCGGGAAGCCCGTCGCGGTGAAGCGCGTCTCGTCCCACAGACCTTCTTCGTTCTGCTGGGCAACCAGGTAGTCGACGCCGCGCGCCACGGCCGGGTTGTTCACTTCGCCGGCCGCCATCAGGCCGAGCAGCGCCCAGGCTGTCTGCGACGCCGTGCTCGGCGCCTGCTCGTAACCGCGGTAGTTCAGCTTGTAGCTGTCGCCGTCCTCGCCCCAGCCGCCGTCCTTGTTCTGGATCGACAGCAGCCACTGCGCACCGCGCTTCATGCGCGGGTCGTCCGGCGTCAGGCCGGCCGCGTTCAGCGAGCACAGCGCGGTCCACGTGCCGTACACGTAGTTCATCCCCCAGCGGCCGTACCAGCTGCCGTCCGGCTCCTGTTCCTTCAGCATGTAGTCGAGCGCGCGGCGGGCCGGCTCGCTGTTCAGCGGCGTCTCGCCGAGCTGCGACAGCATCGACAGGCAGCGCCCCGACACGTCGGCCGTCGGCGGATCGAGCAGCGCGCCGTGATCGGAGAACGGGATGTTGTTCAGGTAGTACTGCGTGTTTTCCGGTTCGAACGCGCCCCAGCCGCCGTCGCTGCTCTGCATGCCGACGACCCATTCGCGCGCCCGCGCCATCGATTCGCGATACGTGTCCGATTGCGTGAGCTTTTGCGCGCGATCCATCGCCATCACGACCACGGCCGTATCGTCGACGTCCGGGTAGTGCGCGTTCGCGTACTGGAACGCCCAGCCGCCGGGCCGCACGTTCGGGCGGCGCGAGATCCAGTCGCCGCGCACGTCGAGGATCTGCAGCGGGCGCAGCCATTCGAGGCCGCGCAGCACGGCTTCCTGCGCACGCGCATCGCCCGTTTCGAGCAGCGCATGCGCGGCGAGCGACGTGTCCCACACCGGCGACAGGCACGGCTGGCAATACGCTTCATCGTCGTGCACGACGAGCAGCTTCTCGACCGACTTGCGCGCGATCGCGCGGTTCGGATGATCTTCCGCATAGCCGAGCGCGGCGTACATCATCACCGAGTTGGCCATCGCCGGATAGATCGCACCGAGGCCGTCCTCGCCGTTCAGGCGCTCGTCGACGAACGACACGGCCTGGCGGATCGCGCGTTCGCGCGTGTAACTCGGGAACAGCCCGTCGACCGCGCGCAGCGCATGGTCGACCACGCGGAAGAACGCGAACCAGCCCGGGCTCTGATGCCCCTGGCGCGGCAGCAGCCCGGCGTTGACCGGTGGGTCGATGAACAGCTCGTCGATGCGCACGCCGCGCGGGTTCTTCGCAAGCGGTCGCTTCGCGTTCAGCACGAGCAGCGGCACGATCACGGTGCGCGCCCAGTACGACACCTTCGACAGGTGGAACGGGAACCACTGCGGCAGCAGCATGATCTCGACCGGCATCATCGGCACCGCGCGCCACGGAATCGCACCGTACAGCGCGAGCTGGATGCGCGTGAACACGTTCGACATCTCGGCGCCGCCCATCGCGTGGATCGCGCGGCGCGCGCGCTGCATGTGCTCGGCATTCTCGTCGTCGCCGATCACCTTCAGCGCGAAGTAGGCCTTCACGCTCGCGCTGATGTTCGGCGCACCGTCGGTGAACAGCGGCCAGCCGCCGTCGGCCTGCTGGATGCGGCGCAGATACTTGCCGATCTTCTGTTCGAGCTCGAGGTTCGGCGTCTCGCCAAGATAGTGGACGAGCAGCACGTATTCGGCGGGAATCGTCGAATCCGCCTCGAGTTCGTAGACCCAGTGGCCGTCCGCTTGCTGCGCGGCCAGCAGCGCGTCGGTCGCCCGCGCGACGGCCGCGTCGACGCCGGCCGGCACGGCGCCGGCGGACAAGGTAGCCATTTCGGTGAGATCGTTCATCGGTCCCTCTCTTTATTGCGTCTGGAGCACGTCCGCGGCCAGCTGGCCGGAACGGATCGCGCCCTCGATCGTGGCGGGCAAGCCGGTGGCAATCCAGTCGCCCGCCAGTACAAGATTGGTCCAGCGCGTACGCACGGCCGGACGTTTCATTTCCTGCGACGGCACCGCCGCAAAGCCCGCGCGCGGCTCGACGACGAGCTGCCACGCGGGGATGGTTTCCGGGTTCGCGCCGGTCACGCGCGCGACGTCTTCCCAGATGCGCCGCGCGAGCGTGTCGCGCGGCATGTCGAGCCAGCGGCCCGCATCGCGGATCGTCGCCGCGAGCTGGCCATCGCCGCTCCGCACCGCATCGACGACGCCGTTGACGACGGTCGTCTGCAGCGGATGGCCGGCCGACGCTTCGACCGCGAAATACGCGGTCACGACCGCGCTGAACGTGTCGGGCGCGGCGAGTTCCGGCACGAGCGGCTGCGCGACCTCGGGCGGCACGGCCAGCACGACCGCGTCGCCCGGCGCGAGATCGATGCGCTCGCCGCCGATCGACACCGCATCGACCGCATTGCCGTGCGCGCCGAACTCGAACGCGTCGAGCCGCGAATTCAGGCGGATCTGCGCGCCGCCGTACTGCAGCATCCGCAGCGCCGGTTCGACGAACGCGCTGCCGAGCCCGCGGCGCGCGACGCGCGGACGGCAGCCGAGGCCGCCCGCGGCGAACGTGCCGCACAGCGCGGCGCGCGCGAGCTCGGCGCTCGCGTGGCGCGGCTCGATATTCAGTACCCCGAGGAAGTACGGCCGCAGCCAGCGATCCCACAGCACGCCGTCGCATCGCATCGTCTGCGCGAGCGAGCGGCCCGTGCGGGCGAGCGCGAGCGGCGCAAGCGCGAGGTAGTCGAGCGGCGTCGTGCCCGGCGCGCGCGACGCGGCATCGAACAGCCACGACGGCCAGCGGCCGTTGCCGAAGCGCAGCGTCCAGCGCTGTTGCGACGCGATGTCCATCACCGGGAATTCAGCCAGCGCGGGCCCGGCGAGCTGATCGGCCGCGCCGATCGCGCGCAGGTAGCGCTGCGTCGCCGGCTGTCCCGCGAAAACCGTGTGCAGCCCGCTGTCGAGCGTCGTGTTCAGCGTCCCGTCGAACCACGACCGGCAGCGGCCGCCGGCGTGCGCATGCGCATCGTGCAGCACGATGCGCCGCCCGCGCCGTTGCAGCTCGACCGCGGCCGACAAGCCCGCGAGTCCTGCGCCGATCACATGGACGGTCCTGGGCATCGCGTCGGTCGACTCAGAACAGCGCGTAGCGCGCGGCGATCATCAGCATGCGCGCCTTCGGCTTGCGCAGCGGGGCGCGCGGCGCGGCAAAGCCGCGTGCGATCGCGGCCTCGAGAATGCAGCGATACGCGCCCGACATGATGCGCGGCGCCTTCACCTGCGCACGCGGGCAGGTATCCATCACCGCGTCGGCCTGGCGGAAGTGCTCGAGCGCGCGCTCGACGAGCGTCGCGCACACGCGCGGCAGCGCCGGATCGCGCACGATCGTCGCCGGATCGGTGATCGCGATGCCTTCGCGCGCCAGCAGTTCGCGCGGCAGGTAGCAGCGGTTGATCGCCGCGTCGTCGTCGATGTCGCGCAGGATGTTCGTCAGTTGCAGCGCGCGGCCGAGGTGGTGCGACAGCGTGATCCCTTCGGCTTCCGGCATCCCGAAAATCCTCACCGACAGCCGGCCGGCCGCGCTCGCGACGCGATCGCAGAAGAGGTCGAGCGTCGGCTCGTCGGGCGCGCAGATGTCTTCCGCCGCGTCCATCGCCATCCCGTCGATCATCGCGTGGAAATCGTCGCGCTGCAGGTTGAACGCGCGGATCTCGCGATCGAGCGCGGCCAGGTGACGCGGCGGGCGGCCGGCGAAGCATGCGTCGATGTCCGCGCGCCAGCGATCGAGGCCCGCGTTGCGCTCGGCGCGCGGCAGGTCGCTGTCGGCGATGTCGTCGACCGCGCGGCAAAACGCGTAGACCTGGAACATCGCATCGCGCTGCACGGCCGGCAGGATGCGCATCGCCAGATAGAAAGAACTGCCCGATGTGACGGCAGCGGCGTCGGTTTCTTGTTCGTCCACGACGGAATGGGAAACGGCCAAGACGAGCTCCACGGAGACACCCACGCGGGGCGATTGAAGAAGCCATGCCCGGCTGGGATGGTCAGGGCGTCGAATGCGTGCGAGATATGCGAACGATCGACGCAGACAGGCACAAATTACCGGCCGGAAGCCGGAATTGGCCGAAAGTATAGCAATCTTTGAAGTTCGATGGCGGACACGCGCCCTGTCTGGCGGGGCGTTCAGCGCTGTCGGGAGGCCCGCACAGCCGGCCTGGGCGAACCGGCGCCGCGCGGTGCGTCAGCCGTAGACGATGTCGCGCTGCAGATCGAGCGCGATGAGTCCCATTTCGCGCGTGAGCTGCAGCATCGAGCGGCGCTCGAGGCGCGAGCCCATGAAGCTCGTCACGCGGCCGTCGGGCTCGGCGGTGAACTGGAAAACCGCGCCGCCGGTGCCGAACCACGCGCCCGGCACGTCGGGCGATTCCTGCCAGTCGATCTGCTCGAACACGCGCGCGATGCCCGCCCGCACCAGGTCGCCCGGGCCGATCGGCGGCGCGATGTCGCCCAGATCGTCGAGCGAATAGGGGCCGGGTTTGTTCGGCTTCCGATAGAAGAGATAGTCGACGTTCATGGGGCGCAATCGCAGGTAAAGCAACAAATTAGCGCGCTTCGGCACAAATTCAAATCGGATCCGACGAAATGTGGCCTGCGCGACACAAAGGGACGGATCGTTGCCGGCATCGAAACGCGCCGCGCGATCGCGTCTCGATGCCGGCCGGTTCGTCTAAGATGACACCTTTCCCGCAAAAAATACGGACACCATGGAGACGCACGACACCACCACCCCGCAGGCCGATCATCCCGTTTTCGTGCTCGTGCACGGCGCGTGGCATGGCGCGTGGTGCTACGCCCACGTCGCGGCCGCGCTGGCCGCGCGCGGTTACCTGTCGATCGCGCGCGACCTGCCCGCGCACGGCATCCATGCCCGCTTTCCCGCGTCGTATCTCGCCCGGCCGCTCGACCAGGACGCGTTCGGCGCCGAGCCGTCGCCGGTCGCGAACACCACGCTCGACGAATACGCGACGCAGGTGATGCAGGCCGTCGACGACGCGTACGCGCTCGGCCGCGGCAAGGTCGTGCTGGTCGGGCACAGCATGGGCGGCCTCGCGATCACGGCGGCCGCCGAACGCGCGCCGGAGAAGATCGCGAAGATCGTCTATCTCGCGGCGTTCATGCCCGCGTCGGGCGTGCCGGGCCTCGACTACGTGCGCGCGCCGGAAAACCAGGGCGAGCTGCTCGGCCCCCTGATGCTCGCGAGCCCGCGTGTGGCTGGTGCGCTGCGCGTCGATCCGCACAGCGGCGACGCCGCATATCGCGAACTGATGAAGCGCGCGCTGTACGAAGACGTGCCGCAGGCCGATTTCGATGCGGTCGCGAACCTGATGAGCTGCGACGTGCCGGCCGCGCCGTTCGCGACCGCGATCCCGACGACCGCCGCCCGTTGGGGCGCGCTCGACCGTCACTACATCAAGTGCCTGCAGGATCGCGTGATCCTGCCCGCGCTGCAGCAGCGCTTCATCGACGAAGCCGACGCGTTCGCACCCGGCAACCCGACCCACGTGCACCAGCTCGACAGCAGCCACTCGCCGTTCGTGTCGCAGCCGGCCGTGCTGGCCGGCGTGCTCGCCGACATCGCGAAGGGTTGAGCAGGGCGGGCGCGGCCCGTCACGCGTACGCGACCGACCGATCGCGCCCGAGCCGCTTCGCGCGATAGAGCGCGGCGTCGGCCTCGTTGACGAGCACGTCGCAGGTCAGCGCGCCGGCTTTCGCGCACGCGCCGCCGACGCTCGCCGTGACCGGCACGCTGACGCCCTCGGCGTCGACCGGCAGGCTGCCGATCGCGTCGCGCACCTTGTCGGCCACCCGCATCGCCTCGTCGAGATTCGTGCACGGCAGCAGCAGCGCGAATTCCTCGCCGCCGAACCGGCCGAACGTATCCTGTCCGCGCACGATCGACGCGACGCGGCGCGCGGTTTCGCGCAGCACGGCGTCGCCCGCCGCATGCCCGAAGCGGTCGTTGATCGTCTTGAAGTGGTCGAGATCGAACAGCAGCACCGACAGGTCGCCGCCGTAGCGCTGCCAGCGCGCGAATTCGTCGCCGAGCCGCGCCTCGAAGAAGCGCCGGTTCGCGATGCCGGTCAGCCCGTCGCGATTCGCGTGTTCGCGCAGCTTCGCGACCGCTTCCTCGCGCTCCCGTTGCATCACGCTCACATGCGTGACGTCCGAGATCGTCACGCACACGGCCTCGACGTCGCGGCCGCGCGTGAGCGGCATGAACGTGCAGTCCTGCTGCATGTAGTCGACGCCGCCCGTGATCGGCCGGTCGTGCTCGAAGCGAAACAGGTAGGGCCGCTGCTCCCACGAGCTGAACGCGAAGCTGCCGAGCTGGAACACGCTCTCGAGCTTGCGCGACAGCCACGCGTGCGGCAGGTCCGGAAAGCAGTCGAACAGGTTGCGGCCGATCACGTCGGCGGCCGGGATGCCGCTGTGGTCCTGCATGAAGCGATTCCACATCAGGACGGTCATCGAACGGTCGAGCACGAACAGGCCGAAGCCGACCCGCTCGATCACGAGGTCGCTCAGCGACGGGGCGGCGGCCGTCATAGCGCGGACAGCAACGCGTCGAGCGCGTCGCCCATCAGCCGGATCGAATCCTCGGCCATCAGCATCACGAAATGCGCGCGGAACGTGTGGTCCTCGAGCCCGAAGTTCACCTCCAGCAGCAGCGCGACGCTCCACCCGAGCTCGTTCGGCTGGAACACGTCGTCGAACGACACGTTCGCGCCGAGCAGACCCGGCGGAAAGAACACGGGCTTGCGGCCGAGTTCGTCGAGGATCGACGCGACGCACGCGCCCATCAGCACGTTGGCGACGTCGAACACGAGCTCGTCCGGCGTCGCCATCCCGCCGTACACGCCGTCGCCGAAGGTGCGGTCGACGACCGACATGAGCCGCGCGACGCCCGCCGTGCGGCACAGCACGATCGCCTCGCCCTTGATGTCGGAACGGAAGCCCTGGCGCACGGCGGTCACGTTGTCGTGGATGCCCGTCATCTCGCGCAGCGCGTCGCCCGCGTCGGCCGCTTTCACGACGCGCACGCGCGGCACCGACAGCTCGATGAAATGCCCGAGCAGCAACGCCAGCCGCGCGGCGGCGCGGCCCATTGCAAGGTTGGCGATCTCCTGCAACGCGTCGCGTTGCTCCGCCGTGAACACCGATTCAGGCATACAACCCATACTCCTTGAGAATGGGCAGCAATGCCTCCGACGTCACGGGCTTGGCAACGAATGCGATCGCGCCCAATTCACGCACGCGTGCTTGCGCCTGCGGCTGGATATCGGCGGATACCACGATCACGAACGTGTTCAGATCTTCGTGGCGCAGTGTTTCCAGGACCTGATATCCGCTCATGTCGGGCATCGTCAGGTCCAGAAACATCACGGAAGCTTTGCCGTCACGATAGAGCGCCAAGGCCTCGCGACCATTCGCTGCATACGCGACGTCAACGTCCCAGTCTCCCGGCAGCGCCTTTGTCAGAAGTTTGCGAGCGAGCAGCGAATCGTCGGCAATTACAATCGGCAAAGGCATGGGGCGATGCGGTATACGGAATGGTCTCTCTCGCGTTAACGACCGCGCGGCGCACTTCTTTAGTGCCATGCGTTTCGGGCGCGGGCAACCGCCTTGCGGCCGCGCACGGGCGCCGCGACGCAGATGCGCGCGACGCACCGCGCGGCATCGCCGGCGGGCGCATATATCTGTCATAGGGAAAGCAAGGCGCGATTCTCGGAGTAAACCGGAGGCGATGCAACTCGCCATTTTCACCATTTCGAACAGAATCGATCCGATCGCGGGCCATTCCGAAAACAACCGCGACCATTTTCGAGATAAGCACGCAAAATTTTTCCTTGTGTACGTTTGCGCTGCCGGATTCGTCGCGTTTTCAATCTGACGGTTTACCGCTGTCACATGCGACGGGATGACGCCCGTACGGCGCCCCGCGGCGGGCCGTCGCAACTCGTTTATGATGGCAGACACCTCTGCCTCACCCGCTTTCCTCGATGACGTCCGAACGGCCTGCCGACTCCCGCGCCCCCGCCCCCCCTCCCGCCGACGACTGGCAGGACGACGGCAGCTACGCGTCCGGCGCACCGGAGCACGATTTCGCGGTGCGCCGCGTCACGCTGATCGTGCTGCTCGTCGCGGCGATCGTGCTGCCGTGCATCTACGTGGTGGTGATGGCGTACAACGACCTGAAGGCGCGCGAGGCCGCCGCGAGCGACGTGACGATGCGCACGGTGCGCGTCGCCGAGGAGCATGCGCTCAAGGTGTTCGACCTGAGCGAAACGCTCGATGCGCGCATCGTCGACCTCGTGCAGGACATGGACGACGCGACCGTGCGCAGCAGGGAATCCGACATCCACGAAGCGCTGAACACGATCGGCGGCGGTTATCCGCAGGTGGCGGCCGTGTCGATCTTCGGCGCGAGCGGGATGCTGCTCGCCAACAGCCTCTACTATCCGGCGCCGTACGCGTCGATCGCGAACCGCGACGACTTCGCCGGCATTCGCGACGGCAAGGTCATCGAACACATCTCGCGGCTGATGATGGGGCCGCTCAAGCTCGAGAACATCCCCGTGTTCAACACGGGCGTCGCGCGACGCCATAGCGACGGTTCGTTCGCCGGCATGGTGTCGATCGCGCTGAAGTCGTCGTATTTCAACGCGTTCTACCGCGACCTGCTCGGCGGCGCGAGCACGCCGATGACGATGGCGCTCGCGCGCTCGGACGGCGCGGTGATCGCGTCGTATCCGCCGCCGCCGTCGCTCGCGCACACCGATCGCTCGATCACGTTCGGCAATGCGCGCAACGATCCGCGCGCCGGCGTCGTGCGCGTGCGCCACGACGGCGCGAGCAGCGAGATCGTCGCGTATCGCCAGGTCGGCAGCTATCCCGTCTACGTGAGCTGCGCGTACCGCACGTCGGCGATCTGGCATGAATGGTACGAACACCTGAGCGTGCTGTTCCTCTCGATGTTCGCGCCGTCGGTCGCGCTGTGGTCCGTGATCTGGCTGTCGCTCAAGCGGCTGAAGGCGGAAGAAGAGGCGTGGGACCGCTGGCAGGCCGAAGCGTCGATGCGGCGCTCGATCGAATCGGCGTACCGGCAGTCGCGCAAGATGCAGGCGCTCGGCAATCTCGTCGGCAGTGTCGCGCACGACTTCAACAACCTGCTGATGATCATCTCGAGCAACGTGCAGATCGCGCGGCGGCGCGGCGTCCAGCATCTCGACAAGGAGCTCGGCGCGATCGAACGCGCGCTGAAGAACGGGCAGTCGCTCACGCGCCAGCTGCTCGGCGTCGCGCGCAAGCAGCCGCTGCACAACGAGACGATCGACGTCGGGCAATGGGTCGGCACGTGCCGCGAACTGCTGAAGACGTCGCTCGGGTCGAAGTCGTCGCTGGTCGTCGCGATCGAGCCGGGCGTCTGGCCGATCCGCGTGGACGTCGCGGAGCTCGA
The DNA here is from genome assembly GCF_015712225.1 of Burkholderia sp. 9775_39. NCBI lineage: Bacteria > Pseudomonadati > Pseudomonadota > Betaproteobacteria > Burkholderiales > Burkholderiaceae > Burkholderia > Burkholderia sp. 9775_39. Next base: position 67,244 of record NZ_JACCQC010000009.1, read on the forward strand.
ACTCGCGGTGATCAACCTCGCGGTCAACGCACGCGATGCGATGGCGACCGGCGGACGCTTCACGGTCGGCGCGCGCAACGTCACGCTGCGCCGCGAGGACGGCTTCCCGCTGACCGGCGACTTCGTGCAGATCTCGCTCGACGACACGGGTTCGGGCATGGCGCCCGACGTGCTCGCCCGCGCGTTCGAGCCGCTGTTCACGACGAAGGCGCAGGGGATGGGGACGGGGCTCGGCCTGCCCCAGGTATTCGCGTTCTGCGAACGCTCGGGCGGCCTCGCGACGATCGACAGCGCGGTCGGCGCGGGTACCTCGGTGCGTCTGTATCTGCCGCGCGCGCGCGCCGAGGATGTCGTCGCGCGGCCGGCGGCCGTCGCGCACGATGCGGGGAGCGGCGCGCTCGCCGGCCTGCACGTGCTGCTCGTCGAGGACAACGGCGAAGTCGCGGCCGGCACGGAGGCGCTGCTGTCGCTGCTCGGTCATCGCGTGACCTATGCACCGACTGCCGACGACGCGTTGCGCCTGATCGAAGGCGCCGCCGCGAACGATGCGTTCGATCTCGTGATTTCGGACATCCACATGCCGGGCCGCCTGAACGGCATCGATCTCGCCGAAGCGATCGAGAAGCGGCCGGGGAAACTGCCCGTGATTCTCGTCACGGGTTATGCGGAGGAACTCGACCGCACGCGCACCGTCAACGTCCGCGTGCTGTCGAAGCCGTTCGACATCGCGCTGCTCGACGAGATCCTGCTCGGCATCCGCGAAGCGCGCGACGCACGCCACGCCGGCGCGTGACCCGCTGCGGGCGGTCCGGCGCCGGCGGCGTGAACGGGTGTGGCGATCAGGCCGGCGACATCACGCCGACTTCAGCAGGCGCACCCAGCTCGCGTAGCGATCGACGAAGCCTTGCAGGAACTTGCGCGTGTCCTCGCTGACGATCTGCCCCTGGTCGTCGATGCGCGCCGGATCGTGCTTGATGAACATCTCCGGCTGACCGAGCGTCTTCACGTCGAGGTACGCGAGCACGTTGCGCAGGTGCTGCTGCGCGAGCGCGGTTCCCACCGCGCCCGGCGACGTGCCGAGCACCGCGCCCGGCTTGCCCGACCAGGAGTTGGAACCCCACGGGCGCGAACCCCAGTCGAGCGCATTCTTCAACACGCCCGGAATCGACCGGTTGTACTCGGGCGTGACGAACAGCAGCGCGTCGGCGGCTTCGATCGACTGCTTGAAGCGTTTCGCGACGTCCGGGAAATCCGCGTCGTAGTCCTGGCTGTACAACGGCAGCTCGCCGATCTCGACGAACTCGAACGAGAAATCGGCGGGGGCGAGCGAGATCACGGCGTGCGCGAGCGCACGGTTCGTCGACGCGCGACGCAGGCTGCCGACGACGACCGCAATACGATAGGACATGGCATTCTCCTTCCGGTGAGTGAGGAATCGGATCGATTGCTTCCGAATGAGCGACAAAGGTCTGTTTATAGGCAAGCCAGCCCGCGAGCCGTCCCACGGGGCCGTCCGGCCGACTTTCCACAAGGTTTTCCACAGAAATTGTGGATAACTCGACCGTTATGTTCTGACGTTACAGATTGCCCGCCGCGTGTCGGCGTCGACGCGCGCGACAGGGTTCGGCAAGCATAGCGCAGCGCGGCGACCGGCTTCGTGAAATCGTGACGGAACATTGCGTTGCAGGCCGGCACCGCGCCCAGTAAGCTGCTCGCACCGCGACGCGCCCGCTCCGTGACGCACGCGCGGTCGCCTCGAGACACTGCCACCCAGACATGCCGTCCGCATACGACGACCCCACCTATCTCGCGCAACTGCGGCGCGACCTGCTGCGCTTCGCGCGACTCCAGCTCCGCGACGCCGACGCGGCCGAAGACGCCGTGCAGGAAGCGCTGGCCGCCGCGTGGTCGCATGCCGGCGATTTCGCCGGACAGTCGGCCCACAAGACCTGGGTGTTCGGCATCCTGCGCAACAAGTTGATCGACGTGCTGCGCGCACGGCAGCGGATGGTGAGCCTGACCGCGCTCGATGCGGAACTCGACGGCGAATCCGTGCTCGATCGCGAACTGTTCAAGGACAACGGTCACTGGGCCGCGCACGCGAAACCGCGTCCGTGGCCGAAGCCCGAAACGCTGTTGCAGCAGCAGCAATTCTGGACGCTGTTCCAGGCGTGCCTCGACCATCTGCCGGAGCAGATCGGACGCGTGTTCATGATGCGCGAATTCCTCGATGTCGAGATCGTGGACATCTGCAGTGAATTGACGCTGACGACGAATCATTGCAGCGTGCTGCTGTATCGGGCGCGCACGCGCCTGCGAACCTGCCTGAGCGAAAAAGGACTGACGACCGAAGATGCTGCCGGGGAAATGTACTGACGTGACGCGACTGCTGTCGGATGCGCTCGATCGGCGTCTGACGCTGCACGAGCGCCTGCAGGTGCGCGTGCATCTGCCGACCTGCAGCGGATGCCGCGCCTATCGCGGACAGATCGCGCTGTTGCGGACGGCGGCGAAAGCGGCGGCCGGGCGGGAGCCGGACGGTGACGATGGATCGTCCGGTGGGGGCTAGGCGTCGCGGTGCCTGCCGACGCATCGTTCCGGTGGTGGCTGGCGGGTGCGGCCCGGCGAGCGCGTCGGCGTGGATTGCCGTTGCGCGTGCCGGGCTGGAGCGCGTTGATGCAATAAGAAAAATACGCGCGGCAAGAATTATTCGAACAGCGCCTTCACCGACTCGGGCGGGCGACCGATAGCCGCCTTGCCGCGATACACGACGATGGGGCGTTGCAGCAGAACCGGATGAGCGACGATCGCTGCGTAGGCCTCGGCGTCGGTCAGATCCGCGCGGGCCAGATTCAACGCCTTGTACGGCTCCTCACCGTCGCGCAGCATGTCGCGGACCGGGCGGCCGAGCTGCTTGTGCAGCGTGTCCAGCTCCTCGACAGTCGGCGGCGTCTTCAGGTACTCGACGACATTCAGCGGCGCGCCGGCGGTATTCAGCGACTCGACCAACGCAAGCGTCTCGCGGGACTTCGAGCATCGGGGGTTGTGGTAGATCGTGATCATCGTTCAAGGCAGGAGGGGTGAGGCCTGTATTGTAGCGAGTCTGCATCGAGGGGCCTGATGGGGGGCAATCGAGATCGGCGTGGGGTTCGTCTTGATAGGTCGCTGAGGCGGTTTCGGTTTGGCGATGCGCAGTGATCGCGAGAGGGGAGTGTCCTGTGTTCGGCGGGAGACGCGTCGAAGAGTGGTCGTTTATGCGCATAAAGTCGGGCGGGGGGCTTCGCGGGGCCGACGACCGGCGCAGCCGATGTCTCGTGAGGGCTGTCTCGGGTGACGAAAGGGGTACGCGATTGCGGAACACGCCGGGTAGGTTTATGCGCATAAAGTGCGCGATTGCCGGGCGAGGTACAGCGTGGCTCGTGGCATGGACGTACGTCGACACGCAACGGCACTGCGCGATGGCTATATCGATAGACCGTCGTCCCCGACATGACGTCATTGCCCGCCTGACTCAGGCGTAGTCTCTGTCAACGGCGCTTCGTCGCGGCCTATCGTTGCCTCTGGTTTATGCGCATAAACACTACGGCCCGGCAGGACATTGCCTCCATGCACGTCCATTCAACGACGCACCTCGTGATCTACGCACCTGACTACGACACGCAGCTCACGCCGGACGCTCGCGAGTGAATACCATGCGCTCTAGCGACGAAGCCCATCGATCGGCCTCCGCAGTCTTTATGCGCACAAACTCGCGGCTCGCAGGCAACGCGGCTCGTCCCGCGAAAGGAGAGAGCGTCGAGATATCTCTGCCACGAACGGCCCCGACGATACGCCCATGAAGACGTAATCCTGAGCAGGGCATCGATCACTCGGCATCAGCCGCTTCCTCTTCACCACACCGTCCAAACGAGCCATCGAACATCCACCGCTCGTTTATGCGCATAAACCGATCGTCCGAATGGCCAACGCGTAGTTGTCGAACGACAATTTCATTGAAATTCAAATATCGTCCTGTAGAATTCCAACGACCAAAACAGGAGTGAAAATTGGCCGCGGAAATCATTGCAGTCACTCAACAAAAAGGTGGCGTCGGCAAAAGCACGATTGCCATGCATCTCGGCGCCGCGTTCCATGAAAAAGGGAAGCGCGTCCTCGTCATCGACGCAGACCGTCAAAACACGCTCGTTCACTGGTCGAGCGCATCCGGCGACAGCGACAACGGCATCCCGTTTCCGGTCGTCAACCTTGCCGAGGCCGACGGCCAGATCCATCGCGAGATCAAGAAGTTCATCAACGACTACGACATCATCGTCGTGGACTGCCCGCCGTCGATCACCGAGAAAGTCTCCGGTGTCGTCCTGCTGGCCGCGTCGATTGCCGTGATTCCGACGTCGTCGTCGCCGGCCGACTACTGGTCGAGCGTCGGGCTGGTCAAACTGATTCAGCAGGCGCAGGTGATGAACGAAGACCTCCGCGCGGTCTTCCTGCTGAACAAGACCGAAGAGAAGCGCATGCTGACCCGTGAGCTCAAGCGTGCGCTCGAGGAACTCGGCTTCCCGCTGCTGAAGACGCAGATTCCGACTCGGGAAGCGTACAAGCAGGCGATGGCGCTCGGTCAGACCGTGCTGCAGATGAACGATCGTGGCGGCAAGCTGGCCGCCGCCGAAATTCGCGCATGCGCCGACGAAATCGTCGCCATGCTGCCCTGACTTTATGCGCACAAAGGAGTCACATGAAACCCTCTCAATTTGCCAAAGGATTCCAAGCGCGCCCGGATATCACGACGAGCGAGAAGCGCACGGCGCTTGATCGGCTCAATGCGATCGACGGCATCGTCAAGTCCGAGACGCCGACCCCGGCGCCGACCAAATCCGCGAAGAAGGACATCGCACCGCCGCCTGCTCCGGAATTCACGATCGATCCGTCGATCGACGAATCGCAGCAATATCGCGCGTGGCGTCTCGAGAATCGCTATGCACCCGGGCAGGTGATCGAGCTGCCGCTGAAGGCGATCAAGCACAGCCCGTTCAACCCGCGGCACTTCTATCTGAAATCGTCGATTGCCGAACTCGCGGTCAACCTCGCGAAGCAGGGACAGCAGCAGGCGATCCACGTGATTCCGGATTACGACAACCCGGGCACGTATTTCGTCAGCGATGGCGGGCGTCGCGTGCGGGCACTGAAGGAAGCGAACAAGGAATCGGTCAAGGCGATCGTGATCGATGTGCCGATTGGCATCCAGAGCTACAAGCTTGGCTACGACCTGAACGTTCAGCGCGATTCGCAGACGGTGTTCGACAACGCCGTCGTGTGGCGCCGCTTCCTCGACGACAAGCATTTCCAGAGCCAGAAAGAACTCTCCGAGCATCTCGGCCTCGACGAGTCGACGGTGGCCGTCGCGCTGTCGATCGGCAAGTTGCCGGAAGCGATCATGCAGGAAATGGTCGCACGCCCCGATCGCTTCGGATCGAACATGGCGTATCAGGTCGGCCGCTATCACAATGCGCGCGGCACCGAGGCCACGCTGCGGCTGATCAACAAGATCGTGTCGGACGATCTCAGCACGCGCCAGGTGTCGGACATCGTCAAGGGTCGCGTCGCGGCACAGGAGACGCCGAAGCCTGCAGGCCGTCAGCGCTATGCGCAGCGTCTCGAGATCAAGCTCGGCGGCAAGTCGGTCGGCGACCTGAAGTCGTATGGCGAAGACCGCATCGAATTGCGCCTGCGCGGCCTCCCGAAGGACAAGCGCGACGCGATTCTCGAGCAGCTCGAGCGGATGCTGTTGTCGGAGTGAGGGAAACGGCTCGCAGGGCCTATTGAGGGCGCCGGTCCCGCCCGATCAGGGGGCGGAGCCGGCGGCGGCCCGTCAACGGGCCTGAGCGGGCCTCAAGCGGCCCGCGACTGGTTCAGCGTGAACGACAGCAGGTCGCCGTCCGTCGGCTCGCCCCAGGTCTTCTGGGCCAGCCAGTCGAAAAAGGCCGTCTCGGCCAGCTTGGAATCGAGGCCGCGCTTGCGCCAGTCGTCGCGCAGATGCGAGCCCATCGTCGGCAACGCCTCGGATTCGAACGACTCGCGCGCCACTTCGCGCTCCGCGTCGCCCTGCTCTTCGTACAGCACTTTCGCTTCCTTGCGGCGGAACGCCGCGAACTCGCTCAGCAGGCGGGCCTTCAGATCGTCCGGCTGGGCAGCCGCGACCTTCGCGGACGGCGTGCCGGCAGGCAGCGCGTCGACCGATTCGACCGGCGGCGCATACCCCTTCTTCAGCGCATCCTTGAACAGCGCCGGCGCGCTGCGCACCGGCGGGAGCGTCGTGCTGCGCATCCGCTGCTCGGTCATCTGCAGTGCGGCGCGAATCCGGTTTTCCTCGCTGTCCGCGTAGAGCGTCTGCGCTTCCTTCAGCGGGATCCCGAGCTTCACCATCCGGTCGACCAGCGTGCTGTCGAACACGTTCGGGTGTTCGTCGAGCGCGAGCATCGGCTGCTTGCGCTCGGTCACGCGGAACTGGATCTCGGCAACCCGGCGCCCTTCGCGGTGCTCGATCAGCTCGACGAAGATGTTGGTGACCGCGTTGACTTCCGCGATCGCCGGGCGCAGGTAGTCGCGCTTGAAGTACTTGTACTCGCGCTTCGCTTCGTCGCCGGCTTCCGTGTCGGGTGTGCCCGACAGGATCGGCCGCCACCATTCCCACGGCTCGCGCATCGTCAGGTGGCTCGGGTTCGTCAGGTAGCGCACGCAGATCTCGTACAGCGCGAGACCCGCGCTGCTGCGCAGCTGGCTCTGGAACTGCAGGCTCAGACGCGCGTACTGGACCGGGTCGAGCAGCTTCTTCTTGATCTTCGGCGCGAACGAGAATTCGACCCACACGCGGCGGGTGGTCGGATCCTCGAGAATTTCCGCATCCGCGATCAGCGTGGAGATCCCCCACTTGCGGCCCGGCTTCTGGCTCGACGTCCCCGTGCTCCATTCGACCTGCACCGACACCATGCGGCGCAGGTGTTCCTTCACCAAGGCGGTGTCGTTCGAATCGAAAGCGGAGTTGGCGACGATGTCCGACAGCAGTGCGCGATACGTATCGCCCGAATCGTCGGCCTGCTGCGCGACGGCCAGCAGGACATTGAACAGCTTGCGAGTGAGGAGCGTGATCTTGCCGCTCTTCGGCTGAATGGCGATCGCCTCGACGGCCTTTCGCAATTCGGCTGAACTGGCACTCACCACATCCACATCGGTTTTCTTGGCGCGCTTCGTCGTGGCCATACGTCGGGTCGGAGGAGAAGTTTCCCGGAAGGATAGCGCCTGCGGTGATGTGCGTCCAGAACGACATGCTCACCATAGCCGGTGAAGCGCGCCGGCAAAACGGCACTCACCCGAACGGCTCCCGAAAACGCTCACCGGTCCGCCGTTGCGGCGTTCCGGACTCTTCCAGACGTGCCGCGGCATGCGCCGATTCACAGAATTTCACCTGTGCTCGACACGTGCGGAATTGGCTCCCGTATCGGCTCACCTTTCGATTTGTCGTAATTTTGCGACTGCGCAGCCGTGAGTTCGACACAGGCTCGCGATTGCACCTCACCGGATCTCGTCGACCGCCGCCCAGCGGGCCTGTATGCATGTACAGGCGTGGCGCGCCGGGAGATCGATTCGGCTTCGACACATGCAAAAGCGCCGTCGAAACCGGCACGCGCAGCCCGATCAGCGCGTGTTTGGCCAGCTCGGGCGCGCATTGTACAGCGCGCAAATCGTATCCGGTCCCGAAAATACTCACCTCAAGCACAGCCTGCTGATTCATCCGGCTACCGACGAACGCCCGACCCGCGCGGGATCGGCTGCCAACGACTCCTGAAAACGCTCACCTTACCGACGAAATGCGGCACAGCAGCGGGCACGGAAAACGCTCCCGAAAAACCTCACCGTAACCGGCGCGGTATCAAAAACTCCAATCTCTTCCGATACTTATGCACAGTAGGCATTTGGCTGTGCCGCGCCAGGATCCCCCGAAAAACCTCACCTTTGGACCGGAATCCTTCATACGACAACCGTATGTCAGCCCCCGAAAAATCTCACCTGTGCCAAAAAGTGGCACAGCAAAAACGAGATTTCTTCCAGTCCTGGCGGGCTTTTCAGCGAATTTGGCCGGCAACAGGTCCCGAAAAACCTCACCTTTGCCCATTTTTTCAGCACCTGCGGCTCCCGGAAAATCTCACCTGTAAGCCGGATCACGGTCTGTGATCCATGCCCCGAAAAAGCTCACCTTAACGGGATCGGGGCAGGAAAACCCGGATTTCCCTCCCGAAAAACCTCACCTTTGGGGCATCACAGGCCCCCGAGAGCACTTTTGCTGTGCAAAATGGCGTTCGCTTCCCGGAAATCCTCACAGCAAATTCCCGTGGAGTCCCGTGAAACCTCACCTTTCGCCAAATCTGCCCAAAAGATGGGCAGAATCGGGGCGCGAAGCGGGTCCTGCAAATTCTCACCTATGTCTGCACAGGCAGAAAACTGTGCAGTCAGGCACAGCGCGGGTTCCATGGCTGTGAGGCCCCGAAAACTCTCACCTTTGGGAAAACGCGTGTTTTACTGTGATCCCGAATCCGCTCACGACCCTTCCTGCAACGGCTCACGCAGCTCCCCGAACCCCATCACGTCAGCTCCCGCAGAAGGTCACCTTGGCTCCCGTAAAACTTCACCTTGTCGGCCGGAAAGCTTTGCTCCATAAGGCTGTGCCGTGGCGTTAACGTTTTTAACTAAGGGTTCAAGGGTGTTTACTTCTAATACTCTCAAGACATCGGCTGACGAGTTTTCCACAGACACCCCAACCCCTGAACACCGACCGGCAACCGGATCCGGTGTCATGTGAAACAAAGGCCGAAATTCGCGGTTCGCTGGAAAATGCTTGCAAGACAAGGACTTGGCTGACTTTCTTCGCTTTGTTTCACGGAATTCCGAGCTTCCTTCGACCAGATGGACTCATGGATCCGATTTCTGTGCAAAACGACGTAAATTCACAACGGACCCTCGAAAAAAGTATCAATAAATACGTATTTCGTTATGATTGCAACATTTCATAGTTTGCGAGTGTGGTCATGACCCTGGACGAAATGCGTCAAGTCATTCGGGAAGAACTGGAATCGCTGCGCGCAAGCGGTGCACGGCGCCAGGAACTGTCACTGCATGCGTGCAAACGCTTGTTCTTCGATCTCGGCATCCGGCCCTCGGCCGCCAACGTCCGCGATCTCACCCAGACCGGCAGCGCCAGCGACATCCCGAAAGACATCGACTATTTCTGGGAGCGCATTCGTTCCGCGTCCAAGATCAGGCTGGACGGCGCGGCGATCCCGAAAGTCGTCGAGGAAAAAGCCGGCGCGTTGCTGGGCGCACTCTATGAAGAAGCATTGAAAGCGGCGCGCGACAGCCTCGATGGCGACCGCGAGCAGGTTCGCGCCGACATGGCCGAAGCCGAACAGCGGTTGCGTGACGCAACCGTCCGCCAGGAAACGCTCGAAGGGGCGCTCGCGCGCGGGGAAGCGAGAAACGAACAATTGCAGGCGCGGGTAACCGAACTCGAGGTTCAGCTCGCGTCGCAAACGACTCACGGTTCGGCAAGCGAAGCAACGTTGCTCACCACAGTCGCACGACTGGAAAAGGAACTGGCCGCGGCTGCCGGCCGGATCGAAGCCGAACAGGCACAGAACGCCGCCCTGCGCGACCGCATCGATGCGCTGCAAGCCGAATTACAGCAGCGTACCGAGCACTATGCGCAGCAAATCAAGGATGCGGTGGCCGAAGCCGAGCGTCGCGTCAAACCGATGCTGGTCGAACTGGACTCGTTGCGCAGCATGGCGTCGACTTACCAGAGCGGGTTGCGCGACGTCCAGCGCAAGGAGTTCGATTTCCTGCAGCAATTGAGTTCGGCCAAGGCGCGCGCCGACCGGCTCGAAGAACAGCTGCGTACGCAGAGCGACGAACTGGAGCGCGCAACGCGTGACGTGAGTTCGTTGCGCGCGAACCGCGGAATGAATCCGGAAATCGCCGCGCTGATCCGGCGCCTGGCCGAGGCGGGACAACTCGACGCGGATGCGTATGCCGCGATCGGCACCGCGCTGGATCACGAGATTCCGGCGCCGACTCAGTGCCCGCATTGCGATGGCGAACCAGAACTGTCGCACGGCGACGAAGGTTTTGAAGTCGCGTGCCCCGAGTGCGAGCACGCTTCCGGCACCTGGCCGTCCCGCTTCGAAGCCGTCGCGCGTTTTGCGCACACCTGACCGGGAGGCCAGCGGCGCCGCACAGGTGAGATGATCCGGGAAGCTTGAGGTGAGATTTTTCGGGAGCTTTGAAACGGTGAGGCTGCGCCACACAAGGCTGCTCACGGATCGCTTCGCGTGAGCAGCCGGTTCCCGATCAGTGAGTTTCGTCGCGGTCGGACGCGTCACCGTTGTGGTCGGCCAGCCCGTCGCGCCAGTTTTTCCACGCGCGATGCAGGCGATTCGACGAGATCGGCCGCATGAAGCCCAGCCATTTGCCGACCCGCTCGGGCGGCACGTCGTGCTCGAACAATTCCGCCGCATAGGTGTTGCGCAATGTTTGCGGGCTAGCGCGCGCGGTGCGTGACGACGTGAGCCCGGCCGATTCGACGATCGCATCGATCGCGCGCAGCATCGTCGCCTTGTGCATCGGTCGCCCGGCATGCGATGCGGGGAAGACGAGTTCTCCCGGAATCTCCTGGCGCTTGCGCTCGGTGAGCCAGGCTTCGAGCAAAGCGATCGCAAACGAGGCCAGATGGGTCTCCCGCGAATAATCCGGATGTGTCGACTCGATCCGCAGCGACGTGCCACTCGTATTGATGCAACTAATCGTAAGTGAGCGCGCTTCGCCGGTTTTGATGCCGGCGCCGAGAAATGCAGCGACGAGCGCGCGGTCGCGACGCTCCTTCCAGTATGCGGAACCCGATACGCCGATCGGCGAAAACAGATAGGCGAGCAACGTCGCGCGCTCTGCCGGCGTGAGGAAACCGGTCGGCTCGTTGTCGCGCGCCTTGCGCCAGTTCGCTTCGCCATCCTGAGCAATGAAGCGGGCCGGATTGGTCGATGCGTACTCGGTGCGGCGGATATGGTCGAGCACGCGCTCGATCAGCCGGAGATAGCGCATCCGCTGCGTTTTCTTGATCGGCAACTCGCCGACGAAGTTCGCGATGGTCGGTGTATCGACCGTCGCCAGGTTCTTTTGATGCGCGCGCATCCACGCGAGAAACGCGCCCCACTGTGCGCGATAGACATCGGCTGACGAGCGGCGATAGTCCTGCATGGCCAGCCATGCGTCGAACGCAGCTTCGGGCGACGCAACCCAGTCGGACGCATCGCGGTCGAACAGATCCTTTTCTTCCGGGTGTGCGGCAGTGTCGGGAGCGGCGGGAAGGGACATGGTATTAATTCCGTTAGTTGCGTGTATGGTAGCCCTTTCCGCAACGTCTCGGGCAGCGAACGGGTGAACCGGCCGCCGTGCGGCTCGGCCGGGGCTGGGCCATCAGTCTCCCCACGCCTTGGACGGGCGCAGCGCGCGCGCGGGACGCGCGGTGTCGTGCGCCGTTGCCGCGGCTTCATAGGCGAGAACGGCGAACGAAAAGACCGCGGGCAGCGCATTCGAGCGCCCGAAGTCGATCGGATCGTCGGTTTCGGGAAACGTCATGTCCGACGGCCGTTCGAACAACTGGCGCATGCCCGCGTCGTGCCGGCTCGCAAAGCCGAGATCGGCGAGCGCTTCGGCTTCGATCGCGTGCAGCAGGCGCCACGTCAGCGGCACGCGCTGACGGATGTAGCGTCCGGCGATATGGCGGACGATCAATTCGAGGTCGTGCGCGGCAGCCTTGAAGCTGAGCGCGGCCAAATCTTGTTCTTCTGTCATTGCAGGCTCCTGTCGACCAGGGCGGGCGCCTCGGTGCGCCGGCTCCGGCCCGTGCATGGCGGAATGTCCGTATACTGTACAAACATACAGTGTTTTCCGCAACAGGCCTGCGATTGGCCTTTTGGCCGACTATCCGCGCCGTCAGCGATGGATCACGATCAGCAGTGCCCGCGCTTCGGCCTTGCCGGGATTGCGGATCGCATGCGGCTCGTCGGCCGGGTAGCGCGCGGTGTCGCCCGTCTTCAGGCGCCGGCTGGCGGCGGCGGCCTCGATTTCCATCGCGCCCTGCAGCACGGTGAGATGTTCGCGCGTGCCCGGTTCGTGCGCGTTCGATACCAGTGCGCCGCCGCCGGGCAGCGTCAGCTCGTACCACTCGAACTTGCCGGCGAGGTCGATCGGGCCCCATACGCGCAGCTGGTACCGGCCGTCGTGGCCGGCGAGCGTCGGAATGTCGTGCGGGCCGTCCACGCGAATCGTCTCGGGCGCCTTCGGCTGCGAGAACAGTTCGTCGAGCGTGATGCCGAGCGCGTTCGTCAGCCGCCACGCGACGGCGATCGTCGGGTTGGCCTTGTCGCGTTCGATCTCGGAGAGCATCGATTTCGATACGCCGGCCGCGCGCGACAGGTCGTCGAGCGTCAGCTTGCGCTCGTTGCGCAGTCGCTGGATCTGCTCGCCCACGCGCGGCGGGGTCGCGGCCGGCGGTTGCGGGGCGGCTGCGGCGGGCGGGCGCCGCGATCCGGAGGAACTTGCCATTTGGATTCCGTTCGCTTAGAGTTGTTCGATATTTCGAATTTCAGTTCGGAATATCGGATAAATGCGGTCAACCGAACGACCGACTATAACAGTAGCAGGCCGTTGCGCCGCCACGAGCAGTGCGCTGCGGAATGCGAATCCCTGTCAGGAGCTTTGCGATGCGTGATGCCTTTCTCGCCCAGGTGCGCGGGACGCTCGACCAGATCCGCGCGGACGGTTTTTACAAGACCGAGCGCGAGATCGCGAGTCCCCAGGCGGCAGCCGTGCGGCTCGCCGGCGGTGCCGGCGTGCTCAATTTCTGCGCGAACAACTATCTGGGTCTGGCGAACGATCCGCGCCTGCTCGACGCGGCGAAGGCCGGCCTCGACCAGGACGGCTTCGGCATGGCATCGGTGCGCTTCATCTGCGGCACGCAAACCGTCCACAAGCAACTGGAAAGCGCGCTGGCCGCGTTTCTCGGCACCGAGGACAGCATCCTCTATTCGAGCTGCTTCGACGCGAACGGCGGCCTGTTCGAAACATTGCTCGACGAGAACGACGCAGTGATCAGCGACGAGCTGAACCACGCGAGCATCATCGACGGCATTCGCCTGTGCAAGGCGAAGCGTTTCCGCTACAAGAACAACGATCTCGCCGACCTCGAGGCGAAGCTCAAGGAAGCCGATGCCGCGGGCGCGCGGCACAAGCTGATCGCCACCGACGGCGTGTTCTCGATGGACGGCATCATCGCCGATCTCAAAGGCATCTGCGATCTCGCCGATCGCTACGGCGCACTGGTGATGGTCGACGATTCGCATGCGGTCGGCTTCATCGGCACGCACGGCCGCGGCACGCCCGAACACTGCGGCGTCGAAGGCCGCGTCGACATCATCACGGGCACGCTCGGCAAGGCGCTCGGCGGCGCCTCGGGCGGTTATGTCACCGCGCGTCGCGAGGTGATCGAGCTGCTGCGCCAGCGCTCTCGTCCATATCTGTTCTCGAACACGCTCACGCCGAGCATCGCCGCGGCGTCGCTGAAGGTGCTGGAACTGCTCGGCAGCGACGAAGGCGCGAAGCTGCGCGAGCGCGTGCGCGAGAACGGCGCGCGGTTCCGCAAGCAGATGACCGAAGCCGGCTTCACGCTCGTGCCCGGCGCGCATCCGATCATCCCGGTGATGCTCGGCGACGCGCAGCTCGCGACGAACATGGCCGACAGGCTGCTCGGCGAAGGCGTCTACGTGATCGGCTTCTCGTTCCCCGTCGTGCCGCGCGGCCGTGCGCGCATCCGTACGCAGATGAGCGCCGCGCATACGCCCGAGCAGATCGACCAGACGGTCGCCGCGTTCGTGCGCGTCGGCAAGTCGCTCGGCATCATCTGACGGAGGCGCGACCATGAAAGCACTGGCAAAGCTCGAACGCGGCCCCGGCCTCACGCTCACGCGGGTGAAGCGCCCCGAAGTCGGCCACAACGACGTGCTGATCAAGATCCGCCGCACGGCGATCTGCGGCACCGACATCCATATCTGGAAGTGGGACGACTGGGCGCAGAAGACGATTCCGGTGCCGATGCACGTCGGCCACGAATACGTCGGCGAGATCGTCGAGATGGGGCAGGAAGTGCGCGGCTTCGCGATCGGCGATCGCGTGTCCGGCGAAGGTCACATCACGTGCGGTTTCTGCCGCAACTGTCGCGCCGGGCGCCGGCATCTGTGCCGCAACACGGTGGGCGTCGGCGTGAACCGCGAAGGCGCGTTCGCCGAATACCTGGCGATTCCGGCATTCAACGCGTTCAAGATTCCGCCGGAGATTTCCGACGATCTCGCGTCGATCTTCGATCCGTTCGGCAACGCGACGCACACGGCGTTGTCGTTCAACCTCGTCGGCGAGGACGTGCTGATCACCGGCGCGGGCCCGATCGGCATCATGGCCGTCGCGATCGCGAAGCACGTCGGCGCGCGCAACGTCGTCATCACCGATATCAACGACTATCGGCTCGAGCTCGCGCGCAAGATGGGCGCGACGCGGGCGGTCAACGTCGCGCGCGAGTCGCTGCGCGACGTGATGGCCGACCTGCACATGACCGAAGGCTTCGACGTCGGTCTCGAGATGTCGGGCGTGCCGAGCGCGTTCACGAGCCTGCTCGAGGCGATGAACCACGGCGGCAAGGTTGCGTTGCTCGGCATCCCGCCCGCGCAGACGGCGATCGACTGGAACCAGGTGATCTTCAAGGGGCTCGAGATCAAGGGCATCTACGGCCGCGAGATGTTCGAGACCTGGTACAAGATGGTCGCGATGCTGCAGAGCGGCCTCGACCTGTCGCCGATCATCACGCACCGCTTCGCGGCCGACGATTACGAACAAGGCTTCGCCGCGATGCTGTCCGGCGAAAGCGGCAAGGTGATTCTCGACTGGACCGTCTGAGTCGAGTGAGTGTCGAGACGGGGCAGCGCGGCGCGATTGCCGCCTGCCCCGTTTTCGTTTGCACGCGCACCGTCACACGTCGAAACGCGTGACGCAGCGCTTGAGGTGAGATTATTCGGGAGCTGTGTTTGCGTGCCGAATCGCCGCACGATCCCGCATCGGTGACCGGCAATTGCACGTTCGCTTCACCGGTCGGCAGCTGCTTCGCTTCTCTCCCGTCACGCCATCCGGCGCCTGTTTCTCCACTTCGCCGCACTTCCCCGCTTCGCTTGGCGTGCACGCGTTCGCCCGCCACCCTATGCGACATCGTGCCGAACCGAAACCTCAACCGTGAGCCGCACCCCGCGTTGCGACTCACTGATGCGCGGGGCGATCGGCCTCGATCGGTGCGCCGATCGCTACTTGATCCGTTCACCATTCGATCCGCGCGGGTCGAGCTGAAGGCTCAACACGACGAGCCAGCGCTTCGGACACTGCGGCGCAACGTCGAGCGGATCGCCATGCGCACCGGGAGCCGTGACGAACCCGTGTTGCGCCGCGTACCGGTACGCGCGCAACGCATCCGCCTGCAGCCAGAAGCTCACGAGCGCGCACGTCGCGAAGCGGAACAGCAGCACGGCCGCCGCGTCCGGTGCGAAACCGGCTGCGGCCAGCACGCCTTCGAACGCGAACTTCAACACGTGCGCCACCGCGATCGTGACGATCGTCAGCTTCATCACGCCACGCAGCCTTAGCGCCGCCCGCACGCGTGCCTGTCGGATGGCGAGCCGTGCGCGATCGTCGTCGTCATCGCGCTTGCGCACCTCGGGTTTCACGATGCCGCACCGGCTTGCCGCGCGACGTCGATCTGCATCGTGCCGTGCGCGCGCGTGCTGCCGTCGGCGCCGCCGACGGCCTTGCACAGGATCGTGCTGTCGTAGTTGTGCCCCGGAAAGCGCACCACGTCGACCGGCTGAAATCCGTCGCGACGATAGAACGCGATGAGCCGAGCCGCCGCGTACGGCGCGTCGAGCGCGAGATGCGTCGCGCCGCGCACGGCGGCCCGACGTTGCGCGAATGCGAGCAGCGCGCGGCCGATGCCGCGATCCTGCCAGACCGGATCGACGGCCAGCTGCTCGAGCGTCGCGACGCGCCGGCTGCGATACGGATCGCAGCGCGAATCGGGATCGTGCGAGCGCATCGTCATCGTCGCGACCAGATGCGCGTTGCCGAGCGCGACGAAGCACTCGCCGGTCAGCACGCGTTCGCGCGTCGCCGCGGCCGGCTGATCGACGCACGGGCAATTGAAGCCCAAGACGCCGAGCGGCGCGAACGCGCGATGCAGCAGCGCGGTCAGCGTGTCGTACGAATCGCTGCGCGGGTCGAAGCGCCGCACGATGACGCGGCCGTCGAGCCGTTTCGCATAAGCCGCATAGGCGCGCGCGGGGCGCGCGGATTCCGGTCGCTGCATGATGTCCTTTCGCCCAGACAGGGTGACCGAAGTGTAGTGAGCGTCGCGTCGCCGCTTCAAGAAAAAATGTCGTAAACGCGGCCGGCCTCGACGTCTCCGCCAGGACCCGACGAGGCCCTCTCGCCGGCAGGGCTTTTCACATGAAGGTTGACGCCGGAGAACGATCGTTCTACCGTAAACCCATGAACACACTTCTCGACTCCTCCGGCGAACCGGGCGTGCGCGACCGGCTGCTCGACGCGGCCGAAGCGCTGATCTATTCGGGCGGCATCCATGCGACCGGCGTCGATGCGATCGTCAAGCGATCCGGCGCGGCACGAAAGAGCTTTTATTCGCATTTCGAATCGAAAGAGGCGCTGGTGGTCGCCGCGCTCGAACGTCGCGACGAGCGCTGGATGCGCTGGTTCGTCGACGCCACGCTGGCGCGCGGCAAGACGCCGCGCGCGCAACTGCTCGGCATGTTCGACGTGCTGCGCGACTGGTTCGGGCAGCCGGACTTTCACGGCTGCGCGTTCCTGAATACGGCGGGCGAGATACCCGACGCCGACGATCCCGTGCGCGTCGTCGCCCGCATGCACAAGGCGCGTCTGCTGGCGTTCGTGCGCGAGCGCTTCGACGCCTGTGCCGACGAAACCGGCATCGAGCGCCGCGGGCTCGCGCGCATCGCGCGTCAGTGGCTCGTGTTGATCGACGGCGCGATCGGCGTGGCGCTCGTCAGTGGCGATGCAAACGCCGCGCGCGATGCGCGCGCGACGGCCGAACTGCTGCTCGATGCCGTAGCGCGGTAGCCGACGCAACGAACCCGAACCGGCTGCGTGCGTTCGCGGCCACAACCCAGAACAGGAGCAACCCATGTCCGCTTCCCCCGAAGTTCGTCCGCCCGTTCCGCCCTTCACGCTCGACACGGCGCGCCAGAAAGTGCGCGCCGCCGAGGACGCGTGGAACACGCGCGACCCGCAACGCGTGTCGCTCGCCTATACGCCGCAAAGCCGCTGGCGCAATCGCGCGGAATTCGTGACGGGCCGCGACGAGATCGTCGGGCTGCTGCAGCGGAAGTGGGCGCGCGAACTCGACTACCGGCTGATCAAGGAGCTGTGGGCGTTCGACGGCAATCGCATCGCGGTGCGTTTTGCGTACGAGTGGCATGACGATGCGGGTAACTGGTTCCGTTCGTACGGCAACGAGAACTGGGCGTTCGACGAGAACGGCCTGATGGCGCATCGCCACGCGAGCATCAATGATCTGCCGATTCGCGAGGCGGACCGCCTTTATCACTGGCCGCTTGGCCGTCGTCCGGACGATCATCCGGGGCTGTCCGACCTCGGGCTGTGATGCCGCGCACGCGCTCAACGGAGCGGGAACGCATCCCCGCCGTTCAATGGTGAGGAAATTCGGGAGCCGTCCGCTGAAGGTGAGATTTTTCGGGACGAGGTAAATGCTGCGTCGGACTGTGTGCTTCGACCCGGTCGACGCGGCCTTGCGCCCGATGCAGCGGCGGACGTCTCGACGTGCTGCGGTGTGCGTCGCTGCGTGATGCATCTCACCGATCGCGTCGAAGCGAACGTGTGTTGACGATCGGTGGGTGCGAGCGCGACGTGCAACTCACCGATCGAATTGATTTCGACGTCAACGAAGATCCGCGCAAACAGTGCGCGTTGCGATGTGCCGTTGCTCACCGCTCGACTCCACCGCGACGTATCGGCGGAGTCTGCACAAGTGCGCAACCGCATCGCGTGCCGCTCACCGCAGACTATTCACGCAGTGCCGCCCGGCGCGAACGCCGGACGCGCCCCTCAACCGGCGACCCGCGCGGCGATCGCCTCGCCCACTTCCTGCGTGCCTGCATGGCCGCCGAGATCGCGGGTACGCGGCCCCGTGCGCAGCACGTCCTCGATGGCGGCGACGATCGCATCGTGCGCGTCGCGTTCGCGGCCCGTGCCGTTGCCGAGGAAGTCGAGCATCATCGCCGCCGACCAGATCATCGCGACCGGATTCGCGATGTATTGCCCCGCGATGTCGGGTGCGGAACCGTGCACGGGTTCGAACAGCGACGGGAACGTGCGGTCGGGGTTCAGGTTCGCCGACGGCGCGATGCCGATCGTGCCCGTACACGCCGGCCCGAGATCCGACAGGATGTCGCCGAACAGGTTCGACGCGACGACGACGTCGAAGCGGTCCGGTTGCAGCACGAAGCGCGCGCACAGGATGTCGATGTGCTGCTTGTCGACCGCGATTTCCGGATAGCGTTCGGCCATCTCGGCCGCGCGCGCGTCCCACCACGGCATGCTGATCGCGATGCCGTTGCTTTTCGTCGCGACGGTCACGCGCTTCGCGCGCCGCTGCGCGAGCTCGAACGCGAATTTCAGCACGCGCTCGGTGCCGTGCCGCGTGAAGACCGACTGCTGCATCACGACTTCGCGTTCGGTGCCTTCGAACATCGTGCCGCCCACCGACGAATATTCGCCCTCGGTGTTCTCGCGCACGATCATGAAGTCGATGTCGCCGGCGCGGCGGCCGGCGAGCGGCGACGGCACGCCGTCGAACAGGCGCGCGGGCCGCAGGTTGATGTACTGGTCGAATTCGCGGCGGAATTTCAGCAGCGAGCCCCACAGCGAAATGTGATCGGGCACGGTCGCCGGCCAGCCGACCGCGCCGAACAGGATCGCATCCATGTCCGACAGCTGCGCTTTCCAGTCGTCCGGCATCATCTTGCCGTGCCGCGCGTAGTAGTCGCAGCTCGCCCAGTCGATCTCGACGAAGTCGAAGCGCACGCCGAAGCGCGCGGTCACGGCGGCGAGCACGCGCAGCCCCTCGGGCATCACTTCGCGGCCGATGCCGTCGCCGGGGATCACGGCAATCCTGTAAGTCCTGTCGGTCATGCAAATCTCCTTGGCTGGTCGGCCAGCTGCCGGGAAGGCAACGGCCCGTCACGTCATTCTATTTATTTCCATCCGGATTAAAATCACGCAAAAGTTAATCGACTTTCCACGAATCGTGAATAAATCGCCGAACCTCGACGACCTGCGCGTGTTCAGCCTGGTCGTCCGCCTCGCGAGCTTCAGCGCGGCCGCCGAGCAGCTCGCGGTATCGCCCGCGTACGTCAGCAAGCGCATCGCGATGCTCGAGGCGCAGCTCGGCACGCGCCTGCTGCATCGCTCGACACGCCGCATGACGGTCACCGAAGCCGGCGAACGCGTGTTCGCGCGCGCGGAGAAGATTCTCGACGACGTCGATCATCTCGTCGAGGACGTGTCGACCACGCGCACGGTGCCGCGCGGCACGCTGCGCCTGTCGAGCAGCTTCGGCTTCGGCCGGCACGTCGTCGCGCCGGCGCTGCTCGACTTCAGCGCGCGCTATCCGCAGTTGAACGTGCGGCTCGATCTGTTCGACCGGCTCGTCGACGTGGCCGGCGAAGGCTACGACCTCGACGTGCGCATCGGCGACGAGATCGCCGATCACCTGATCGCGCGCCGCCTCGCCACGAACCATCGCGTGCTGTGCGCGTCGCCCGACTATCTGGCCCGCCGCGGAACGCCGCGCTCGCTGGCCGATCTGGCCTCGCACGACTGTCTCGCGATCAAGGAGCGCGATCATCCGTTCGGCGTATGGCGGCTGACCGTGCGCGGCGAAACGGCCACGGTGAAGGTCGGCGGCGCGCTGTCGACGAACCATGGCGAGGTGGCCGTGCAATGGGCGCTGGCCGGGCGCGGCATCGTGTTGCGCTCGATCTGGGAGGCCGGGCCGCTGATCGAACGCGGCGCGTTGTGCCGCGTGCTGCCGGACGCGCTTCAGCCCGCGAACATCTGGGCCGTGTATCCGGAACGCGTCGCGGCGTCGGCGAAGGTGCGCGTGTGCGTGGATTTCCTGGTGGAGACGCTGGCCGGCCTGAATGCCGTCGCGAGCGACGATACGGCCTGAAACCGGCTAAAGGTGAGCTTTTACGGGGGCGTGCGCAGGCGCCATCGACGGCGCCTGCGGGCGCGTTACACGGCGCTCGACGCACCGAGCATCAAGTCGAGATTCTGCACGGCCGCGCCGGATGCGCCTTTGCCGAGATTGTCGAACACCGCGGACAGCAGCACCTGGCCGCGCGCTTCGTTGACGAACACGCCGAGCCGCAGATCATTGGTGCCGTTCAGCGCTTGCGGATCGAGATGTGTTGCCGCGGCGGCGTCCGCGAGCGGTGTCACGTCGACGTGGCGCGCGTCCGCGTAGTGGTGCGCGAGACACGCATGCAGCCGCTCACCGGTCACGCCGGCCGGAAGCAGACGCAGCTCGATCGGAATGGTGAGCACGATGCCTTGCCGATAGGCACCGTAGGCCGGCACGAAGAACGGGCGGTGCGCGAGGCCCGCATGCTGCCGGATCTCGGGCACGTGCTTGTGTTCGAGCGCGAGGCCGTACACCTGCAGCGGCAACGGGGGCGTGGCGGCGTCGGCCGATTCGAATGCGTCGACGGCCGCCCGGCCGCCACCCGAGTAACCGGACACCGCGTGGATGCTCACCGGGTAGTCGCGCGGCAGCAGCCCGGCCTGCAGCAGCGGGCGAAGCAGGCCGATCGCGCCGGTCGGGTAGCAGCCGGGATTGGTCACGCGCTTCGCATGTGCGATGTCCTGCGCGTGTCCGTCGGCCATCTCGGGAAAGCCGTAGACCCATTCGGGCTGCGTGCGATGGGCCGAACTCGCGTCGATCACGCGTACCGCCGGGTTCCGGATGAAGCCGACCGCTTCGCGCGCGGCCGCGTCGGGCAGGCACAGGATGGCGATATCGCACGCGTTGAGTGCATCGGCGCGGCGCGCGGGGTCCTTGCGTTCGGCGGCGGGAAGCGTGAGCAGCCGTACGTCGGTGCGGTCGCGCAGACGCGCGTGAATCTGCAACCCGGTCGTGCCCTGGTCGCCGTCGATGAAGACAGTGGGGAAGCTCATGATGGTCGTGTGCGTCGCGTTCGGTCGTCGGGGGAAACCGTATCGTCCACCGAACGCCTAGAATAGGAAAAGTTGAATTTGCTGATCGTATGATTCAGCTTTCCTGAACGAGAGGGATGCGATGCGCGAGATCAGTCTGGACCGCCTGCGTACGCTGGTCGCGATCGCGGACCAGGGGTCCTTCGTGGCGGCGGCGCAATGGCTTCATCTCGCCCCGCCGACCGTCAGTCTGCATGTCGCCGAGCTGGAAAGCCGCGTCGGCGCGCCGCTGCTGTCGCGCACACGCGGCAACGTGCGCCCGTCGGTGATCGGCGAAGTGCTGGTGGAGCGGGCGCGGCGCCTGCTGGCCGAGGTCGAAGCCACGCTGGACGACGTGCAGCGACAGGTGCAGGGGTTGAGCGGGCGCGTCCGGCTCGGCGCATCGACCGGCGCGATCGCGCATCTGTTGCCGCAGGCGGTGGCCGGATTGCGCGCGCAGCATCCGGATATCGACGTGCAGATCGCGGTGCTCACGTCGCAGGACACGCTGGCGCGCATTGCACAAGGCACGCTCGATGTCGGGCTGGTTGCGCTGCCGCAGGCGCCGGTCGCGGGGCTGTCGATCCGGCCGTGGCGCCGCGATCCGGTGATGGCTTTCCTGCCTGCGGACTGGCCGCTTCCGGCCCGTGTGACGCCGGCGTATCTGGCCGCGCGGCCGCTGATCCTCAACGATGCGACGACGCGCCTGTCGCGGCTTACGACCGAATGGTTCGCACTGGGCGGCCATCGGCCCGAGCCGCGGATCGAACTGAACTACAACGATGCGATCAAGAGCCTGGTCGCCGCGGGGTACGGCGCGACGCTGCTGCCGCACGAGGCGGGTGCCCCGCTGCCGGATGCGCGCATCGTCATGCGGCCGCTACGGCCGGCGTTGTGGCGCGAGCTGGGGATTGCCCATCGTGCCGGCCCGGTCGAACGGGCGACGCAGCACGTGCTCGACGCGCTGTGGGCGCTCGGTGCGCGATAGCCGATCATTGTGCGATCGGCCCGTGCGAGCCATGCGGCCCGCATGCGCGTTCAGATTCAGAGCCGGTTGTCCTTCGCCAGCGTGAGCACGCGCGCCCAGCGCTGCGCATCGCGCTTGTCCATCATCGGCAGCTTCCATTCGCCGCGCACGGCGTCGCGCACGCGCACGACGAGATGCCAGCGGCCGTCGATCGGCGCGGCCTCGCAGCCGTCGAGCTGCGACAGCGTATAGCGGCCGTCCGCGCCGTCATGCGACAGCCACAGCAGCCCTTGCGTCGCGGACACGCGCAACTCGCCCCACGCGCGATGCACGACGTGCGTCCAGCCTTCTTCCTTCGTGTTCGGTGCGATGTCGCGGCGACGCTTGAGCCACCACGCGATCAGCACGACCAGGAGCGCGGCGGCCAGCACGGCGGCCGCGATCGCGACCGGCTGGCCGAACTGCGCGGCGATGACGTGAAACAGGTGAACGGCGCCCCATCCGAGGGCGATGAGCGCGAATAGCGCAATGAAAATCGGCATGTCGAATCGGAAAGGAGGACGGGCCGGCGCATGCAGCATGCCGGCCCGTTGCACACGGCATTACCGGCGGCGGTGAATGTCGTGCGTGACGAAGCCCGCGTCGTTGACGGGCAGCGCGAGGCCGTCCTTCACCGCGAGCGTCTTGCGGATGTCGTCGAGACCCGCGGACCAGTGGTCGCGCATCGTCGACAGACCGAACTGATAGTCCTTGTAGTGATGCTCGTACGCCTTCTGCTGATAGATCAGATGCTGGATGTTGTACTTCTTCCCGCTCGACATCGCTTCGGCCTCGACGCACCACGGGTCGTTCTTGCGCTGCTCTTCCGGCACCTGTTCGAGCACGTGGCGCAGCACGTTGCGGTAGCGCTGTTCGCGCTGCAGCGTGTCGGTGACGAAACGCGTGCGGCTCGAGTACTGCACGTCCTTCGTGCGCTCGGCGACGTCGGCCATCGTGCGCGGCAGCGGCCCGCGCGCGCTCCACAGATCGACCTGGAACGCGAGCGTGTCGCGGCGCGGCCGGGCGCGGAGCACTTCCATCAGCGGCGTGTTCGACACGACACCGCCGTCCCAGTAATACTCGCCGTCGATCTCGACGGGCGGGAACGCGGGCGGCAGCGCACCGGACGCCATGAAATGCTCGGGCGCGAGACGGATGCGCGAGTTGTCGAAGTACACGAAGTTGCCGGTGCCGACGTTGACCGCGCCGACCGACACGCGCGTCTCGCCCGAATTGATCCGGTCGAAATCGCACAGTTTCAGCAGCGTCGCGCGCAGCGCCGACGTGTCGTACCAGCTGATTTTTTCAGGATGGTCGGACACGCCCGGCAGCGGCGGCGGAAAGCGCGGCACGAAGAAGCCCTGCTGGCCCTGCATCATCGCGCTGGCGGCCTGCGACGCGGTGAAGAACGTGCGGACCTGGTCGATGCTGTTGAACAGCGCGAATTCGAACGCGGCCGGAATCGTCGGAAAGAACGCCGGCTGGCAGATCGTTTCCCAGAATTCGCGCAAGCGCTCGACGCGATGCTCGGGCGCATTGCCGGCGATCAGCGCGGTGTTGAGCGCGCCGATCGAGATGCCCGCGATCCAGTCGAGCGGAATGCCCGCCTCGTGCAGCCCTTCGAACACGCCGGCCTGGTACGCGCCGAGCGCGCCGCCGCCCTGCAGGACGAGCGCGATCGTTTCGTACGGCAGCGACCGTGCGGCCGCCGGCGCGCCGGCTTCGTGGTGCAGGTCCGCCGCATCCACGGCCTGCTTTTCGGTGCGGGCGTGCGGCTTCATTGCATGAACCAGCCGTGGCTGACGATGAACGACTGGCCCGTGAGCGCGGCGCTCGGGAACGCCGACAGGAACAGCACCGTCTGCGCGACGTCCTGCACCGTCGTGAACACGCCGTCGACCGTGTTGCCGAGCATCACCTTCTTGATCACTTCCTCTTCGCTGATGCCGAGCTCCTTCGCCTGCTCCGGAATCTGCTTGTCGACCAGCGGCGTGCGCACGAAGCCCGGACACACGACGTGCGAGCGCACGTTGTGTTTCGCGCCTTCCTTCGCCAGCACGCGCGCCAGGCCGAGCAGACCGTGCTTGGCCGTCACGTACGCCGACTTCAGCGGCGACGCTTCGTGCGAGTGCACCGAACCCATGTAGATCACGACGCCGCCGCGATCGTCCTTGTACATATGCTTGAGCGCGGCCTTCGTCGTCAGGAACGCGCCGTCCACGTGGATCGCCTGCATCTTCTTCCAGTCGGCGAACGAGTAGTTCTCGATCGGGTTGACGATCTGGATGCCCGCATTCGACACGAGGATGTCGACCGAGCCGAACGCTTCGGCCACCTTGTCGATGCCGGTGTTCACGGCCTCCTCGTTGGTCACGTCCATCGCGACGCCGATCGCCTTGCCGCCTGCCTTGTTGATCTCGTCGGCGACCGCGTTCGCGCCGTCCTGGTTCAGGTCGGCGATCGCGACGGCCGCGCCTGCCTTGGCGAGCTCCAGTGCGATTTCCTTGCCGATGCCGCTCGCGGCGCCCGTGACGACTGCGGTCTTGCCATTCAGGTTGCTCATGTTCGAATTCCCGTGGTGAAAGGATTGACAGGGAGAAAGGACTGCGGACGTGTTACTGAGCCAGGTAATCGTAGACGACTTCGCCGAGGCCCAGCGTCAAATCCGCGACGAGGTGGCGCGCCTCGACGATCTCGAGCACCGGCAGATCGGCCACCGGCGCGAGCGCGTGCGGCGCCAGCTCCAGCGATGCGGGGCCCGTCCATGCGCCCTTCATCTTGATGTCCTGCATGTAATAGCGCACCAGTTCGCAGACGCGCGCGGTGCCGTCGACGTGCGGGATGATCTTCAGCAGGAAATTGGGGCCGGCGAGCCGCTTCGTCTGCTCGTCGATGTCGAGTTCCTTGTGCTTGTAGCCCATCGTGCCGGTCGCGACGCGCACCTTGCCGTAGTCGAGCGTGCCCAGGATGTGATCGGTGTTCACGTGCAGCGTGGGCGACGCGAGCTTCTTCGGGAAGCCCCATAGCTCGCGGCCGCCGGCGATCGGCGGATGATCGTCGAGATACATCGCGAGCGTATAGCCGCCCGCCTGACCGTTGTATTCGACCGGGATCACCTGGCCGCTTTCGGTGTAATCGCCGAAGCCGGTCGAATCGGCCATGCGAATGAATTCGTAGTGGACGAGCGGCTCGGTGACCTGCAGCGGCTCGGGGACGATTTCACGGAGGCGGTCCGGATCGGTGCGGTACGTGATGATCAGAAACTCACGATCGACGAAACGGTACGGGCCCATCGGGAACGCAGGGCTGGTCAACGGCATCGCAAACGCTTTCGATCGGACATCGCTGGGTTTCATGCGGACTCCTTGTTGTTGATCGCTTCGTGGATGAGTGGACGTAATCGTATGCCTGTGCGTTGCCGTTGTGCGATGCCGCATCTGGAATTAATTGTTGCCGATTTCGAATAATTTGCGGCGTAAATATTGAGATGAATGAGACAAACGGCCTGGACGGCGTGCCGGCCGGGCCATGGTCGCACGCATCGATGACGCCATCGTGTGAAAAGGGTGAGTCTTTACGGGAGAGAGGGTGAGCCTTTACGGGAAACGGTCGCGCGGGAATATGACAATTGTGTGAACTTGTGTTGCAGTGCAGGCTCTAAGTGCGTTCGCCGCGCGGGCCTTGTCCGGGCGGCTGCCGCATTAAGCACCGCTTAAGCGGCGACGCTCTAGCATCGTTCGACTCCGGCCGGGCAACCGGCCGATCCTTGACGCCCCACGCAACCGGATTCATGCAGAACCTCAATCTCGCCCTCTTTTCCGCCATCAACGCCGGCGGTGCACCGCACCCGGGCGTTGCCCGCCTCGCGATCTTCGCCGCCGACTGGCTCGTCTATGCGCTGCCCGCGATGCTGCTGCTGACCTGGATCTTCGGCGCACGCCCCGCGCGGCACCAGGCGATCGAAGCCGGCGTCGGCGTCTGCGTGGCGCTCGTGCTCGCGCAGATGCTCGGGCATGTCTGGTTCTCGCCGCGCCCGTTCATGGCCGGCGTCGGCACGCAGCTGATTCCGCACGCGCCGGACAGTTCGTTTCCGAGCGATCACATGACGTTCGCGTGGAGCATGGCGGTCGGCCTGCTGCTCGGTGGCACGACGCGGGTCACCGGTTTCGTGATGGCCGCGATGGCCGTGGCGATCGCATGGGGGCGCGTCTATGCGGGCGTGCACTGGCCGTTCGACATGGCGGGCGGGGTGCTGGTCGGCACGGTGGGCGCGCTGGCCGCGCACCTGTACGGGCAACGCGTGACCGCGCTGCTCGAACGGCTCGGCGATTCGGTGCATGCGGTCGTGATGGGGCGCCGGCAGGCGCCGTAAGCAGAAGGAAGCGGCGGAACGCCGTCAGCCGGACGAGCCGGATGTGCGGGCCGATTCGGCCGAGGCGGACGGGCTGCCGCCCGCATCGTGCAGTTCAGGCGTATCGGCCGGATGCCGCGCGGCATCGCGGTCGAGGGCGCTTTCCTTCAGGATCGCGCACATCGCGACGAACAGCGCGAGGACGACCGCGGCGAGGCCGCAATAACCGGCGATCTTCAGGTGGCGAAGGAAAGGCGAAGCGTGGCTTTCTTTTGTCATGACCGGGCGCTCCTGGGCGGGCTGCGGCGGCTGTCGCCCGACAGCGGCGTCGCAGACATACATATATACCCGCCGCGATGCCGGTGCCAAGCCCGCTGCTGCGCCGACGCCACGATTGTTTCAGCCGCCGGTCGAGCGGTATCCGCCCCGCTCAGTCTTCCAGCGTTTCGTGCACGGCCGCCGCGCCGCGCTTCCAGTAGGCCGCCGCGCGGATGCGCGACTTGTCGACGCCGCGCTCGCCGGTCAGGTGCTGGCGCACCGCGCGCATCGACAGCGCTTCGCCGGCCGCCCACACGTAGCCGTCGCCGGACGACGGCAGCGGCAGGTCGCGCACGGTATTCAGCAGCGCGTCGCCGTCCGCCGCGTCGGCTTCGGCGCGAAAGCGCCAGATTTCATGCACGTCGGCGCGCGTATCGAACGAGATCTGCGCGGTGCGATCCGCGACTTCCAGCACGACCGCCGCGCGCGCGCCGGCCGGCAATTCCGAGAGACGCCGCGCGACGGCCGGCAGCGCCGTATCGTCGCCGATCAGCAGATGCCAGTCGAAACCGGTCGGGACGACGAACGAACCGCGCGGGCCGCCGATGCCGAGCCATTGGCCGACGCGTGCCTGCGCGGCCCACTGCGATGCCGGGCCCGGATGGTTCAGCACGAATTCCAGATCGAGTTCGCGGGCGGCGCGGTCGAAGCGGCGCGGCGTGAAGTCGCGCGCGACCGGCTTCGGTTCGCCGGCCGGAAACTCGGGGCCGTTCGCGCCGAGCGTCGGCAGCGCGGGGCGTTCCGCGCCCGGCGGCGGGAAAAATACCTTCACGTGATCGTCGAACGACGCGGATTCGAAATCCGCGAGATCGGGGCCGCCGAGCGTGACGCGCAGCAGATGCGGCGTCACGGGATGCACGCGCAGCACTTGCAGCAGGCGGAACTTGAGGGTGTGGCGCACGCGGGTGACGGTGCGCTCGGATGTGTTCTGCATCGATCCGTTCTCCTTGGGTGGTGACGGGACGGCGCGGATCACGCGCCGGCGCCGCCTTCGATTTCGGCCGTCGCGCGGCGCATGATGGCCGCGATGCGGCGTTGTTCGTCGGCGTCGGCGGCGCTCTTGTGCAGCAGCGCGCGCTTGAGCGCGAGACGCGCCTCGACGAATTCCGGCAGCCAGCCGGCTTGCGATTCGTCCTGCGCTTCGTTGCCCGCCGATTCCCCGGCGAACGCGCGCCGCATGAACTCCATCTTGCGGGCGAGGTGCGTGAGGCGCGCGAACAGCGTGTCGACGCGTTCGCGCTGGGCGTCGAGATGCGCGCGGCCTGCGTCGGTCAGCGCATAGCGCTTGCGGTTGCCTTCCGCTTGCGACGCGACGAAGCCGACTTCCTCGAGATAGGTGAGCGCCGGATACACCATGCCGGGGCTCGGGCTGTAGAAGCCGTTCGAGCGTGTGTCGAGCGCCTTGATCAGTTCGTAGCCGTGGCTGGGCTGTTCGGCCACCAGCGCGAGCAGCAGCAGCTGGAGATCGTCGGAGCTGAACTGGCGGCCGCGTGGCATGCCGTCGTCGCCGAAATCGCCGAAGCCGCGCCCGCCACGGCCGCCGAACGGGCCGCCGCCGAATGCATCGTGGCCGCGACGGTGGCGACCGATCGCGTACCAGAGACCGGCGAATCCCTCGGGGTGGTCATGCGCACCATGACCGTCGCATCGGGCATGGCCGCGGAAGTGATTGTGTCGCATGATCGTGTCCTGTATGTCGTAAAACATATCTAAAGATATATATCGAAAGATACAGCGTCAAGGGGATTATTGAGGGCGGGATGGTGGGGCGGGGCGTGCGACGAGGCGGCCGTTGGGGGCGTTCCTGCGATGTCGTGGGTGAATCGATCCCGGCGACCGGGCGGGCGCGATGCCGCATCCGGTGTCGCGGCCGTTCGATCGACGCCTCCCGATGCATGGTCGTGCGGATACACCTGCGTTTGCCGACTACCCCGCGAGACATTCGCCGCGATGCGGTGGGATTCATGAATAAGTTAAACAGGGAAGATTATAAAAACGCCGAAGAAAACTATTTTAAAAATCGAAACGGTTTTATTTTATTTTCCATCGTGCAAACAAGAATTCCGCGTTGGCAAAGGTCATTAATCCGACTCCGTCATTCAATGTCATCGTGTCGGCCATGGCGCATGGATCACGGCAGAGCGAGCCACGATGAAGAATTTCGACCCTTTATCCGTCACCCGAAAATTCATCGAAAAGGTAAAGCATTGCAATATAAAATCGTTATCCAGGTATGCCGGTTGCGGAGCACGATTTTATTTGGCAGGATTTTCATCGGGATGCCAGACTTTAAAACAACAAAGCGATCGACCATTCAATTTGCCGAAATAACGCGCGACGCTTGGGCGACCCTTGCAGGAAGCTGACCAGAAAAACAGGTAACGAGGCGGCGAACGGGCGGCACTGTTCGCGATCATTGAAGCAATCGCTTGCCCGGCAGCGTCGATGCGTCACTCGAACGATCCGGGCGAATCCGACACGGGGCGGCCATGGCGATACTCAAGAACGACGCTTCCGGAGACGCATGCCTGCTCCGCGCGTATCACGTGTTCGGCCGCGACGACGCGCGCTGCGACACGGTCATCCGGGACGGCTCGGTGTCCCGCGTCCACGCCCATATCCGCTGGGTCGGCGGGCTCTGGGAGCTCCACGATCACAGCAGCAACGGCACGTCGGTATCGGGCGTCTCGCTGCGCGACGGCGAGCATGCGGTGCTGCAGCAAGGCGACGTGATCCGCTTCGGCAGGGCCGGCATCGCGCCGTGGCGCGTCGAGTCGCTCGACGATCCGGCCGATACGCTGTGGCCGATCCGCGGCGCCGCCGCGCCGATCGTGCTCGCGCCATGCCAGATCCTGCCGGCGCCTGCCGCGCAGCCGGTCACGATCGTTCGTTCGCCGGCCGGCGAATGGCTGTGCGACGACACGTTGCCGCCGCGCGCGCTGCATGACGGCGACGAAGTGTCGACCGGCGACTTCGCGTGGCGCCTCGCACTCGCGCGCCACGGCTCGACGGTGATGCTCGCCGCCCCCGCCGATCCGGCCGCGCCGGCGCAATTGCTCGAATTCTTCGTCAGCCGCGACGAGGAGCACGTGCGTATGCTGCTGCATGTCCGTGGCGGCGTGGTCGACCTCGGCGAACGCGCCCATCACTACAGCCTCGTCACGCTTGCCCGCGCGCGCTCGGCCGACATGCAGGCCGGCTACGACGCCGCCACGCAAGGGTGGATCGAACTCGACCGGCTCGCGCGCATGCTCGGCATCGACGCGTCCCATGTCAACGTGCAGATTCATCGCGCCCGGAGCCAGTTCGCAGCGCTGCCGGGGTTGGGCGCGAGCCAGCTCGTCGAGCGTCGGCGCGGCAGCGTCCGCTTCGGCGATGTGCCGTTCCGGATCATGCGCGGCGAGCATCTCGAATGCGAGTCGGTGCCGGCCGTCGGGCCGCGTCTCGGCGTGCCGCGCGCGGTGCCGGGCCCGGTCGTCCATTGCCCGTGAACGCGGGAGAACCGGCCGTGCTACCGACCGCGTCTCACCCCGCCGTCCGCCCGGACGCACCAGAACCGTCGAAGCGCGCGGCGCCTTTCGCGACGCTCGCCGGCAAATGGCATTACCGGCTCGGCGCGCTGCTCGGCGAAGGCGGCAACGGCGTGGTGTTTCGGGCGACCTGCGACGAGACGGGGCACGCCGTCGCGCTCAAGCTGATGCGCGACGACGCCGCGCTGGTTGCGCCGGAGCGGATGCGACGGCGGGCACGCTTCCGGCGCGAGACGAGCCTGTGCGAGGCGCTGCGGCATCCGAACATCGTGGCGCTGCTGGACCAGGGCGAGGCGCCCGACGGGCGGCTGTTCGCCGTATTCGAACTGGTCGAGGGCCGGACGGTGCGCGACCGGCTCGCGGCGGACGGGCCGCTGTCGGCCATCGACACCGGGCGGCTGATGACGGAGGTGCTCGACGCCCTCGCGGCCGCCCATCGGCGCGGCATCGTGCATCGCGATCTGAAGCCGCAGAACATCGTGATCGCGCTGGCCGACGACGGGCCGCACGCGAAGCTGCTCGATTTCGGCATCGGCGCGTTGCTGCCCGGCACCGAAGACATCGCGCGCCAGACCGCGACGCTCGCGACCGAGGTGCTCGGCTCGCCGCCCTACTGCGCGCCCGAGCAGTTGCGCAACGAGCCGCCGACGCCCGCCAGCGACCTGTATGCGTGGGGCCTGATCGTGATCGAATGCCTGACGGGCGAGGTCGTCATGCAAGGCGCAAGCGTGGCCGAGATCCTCTATCAGCAACTGAGCCCGGTGGATGTGGCGCTCCCGCCGTCGATCGCGGCGCTGCCGCTCGGCGCGGTGCTGCGGCATGCGCTGAACAAGAATCCGCGGCAGCGCGCCGCGTCGGCCGAGGCGCTCGCGGCGCAGTTTCGGGCGCTCAACTTCGCCGCGCTCGTCGGCCAGTTCGCCGCCGGGCGCGCCGGCCGGCACGCGCGTTCGCGACCGCTTGCGCCGCGCGGCGAGACGATCGCGGAGGTGGGCGAGTACCGGCAGATCACTACCCTGTGCTGCTGCGTGACGATCGCCGGAGAGGGCCGCCGGCGCCATGCCGGAACCGAGCACGGGATGGTGCTCGACGGCTACGAGGAACAGTGGCTGACGAAGTGCGCCGATATCGCCGTCGGTTACGGCGCGCATGTGGGCGGACGGCTCGGCGACACGCTGCTGTTCCATTTCGGCTTGCAAGGCGACATCGACCGGCCCGCCCGCCGGGCAGTACGGGCGGCGCTCGACATGGTGCGCGTCGCCGAGCGCGCGCGGCTGCCGGTGCCGCCGGCCGCCGGCGGCCGTGCTGCTGCCGGCGCGGAAGAAGGCTGGCGGGTCGAAGTGGCCGCCGCGATTCACGTCGGGCAGGTGCTCGCGCAGGCGTCGCACATGTCGGGCGTGTCGACGCCCGCCGCGGCATCGCGGCTGTTGCGGCTGGCCGGCCCGGGACAGATTCTGATCAGCGACGATGCGCGGCTCGTGCTCGAACGGCATGCCGATTCGCGGCCGACCGCGTTGCGGCTCGCGCGCGCGGGTGTCGTGTCGCAGCCGGTTCATGAACTGCTCGGCGAGCGGCACGCCGATACGCCGTTCGATTCGCTCGATGCCGGCAGGCGCACGCCCATGGTCGGCCGCGCGCGCGAACTCGACGCGTTGCTGCGCGCGTGGCAGGACACGCACGCACGGCATCGTCGCGCGAGGCGCGGCGAGCCGGCGCCGCCCGGGCTGCCGAGGCTGGTGATCGGCGATGCGGGCTTCGGCAAGTCGCGGCTCGTGCACGAGCTGTGCGAGGCCGTGCGGACCCGCGGCCATGCCTTCGCGCAGTGCGGCTGCCTGCCCGAACGCGAGAACCACGCGTTGTTTCCGGTCCTGCGGTTCATCGCCGCGCACTGGCAGGTCGACGCCGATCGTGCGCCCGGCGCGGCGCTCGCGGCGATCGACGCGATGATCGCGCCGCTCGATTGCGACCATGCGGCGGCGCGTGTCGCGCTCGCGACCTGGCTCGGGCTGCCCTGCGATGCGAACGGGCTGCTGTGGTCGAGCGCGCGCGAGCAGCACGCGCTGTTCGACGTCCTGGAGCAACTGATCGTGTCGCTCGGCAACGGCGCGCCGGTGTTGCTCGTGATCGAGGACGTTCAGTGGCTCGATCGCTCGACCGAGGAGTTTCTCGCGTATCTGCAGCACTCGCCGCGCGCAGCGGCACTGTGCATCGTGCTCACGTCGCGCCCCGACAAGCTCGCGCGCTGGCGCGGCGCGACCGATCGCGTGGTGCTGCGCCGCCTGCCGCGCGACGACGCACAACGTCTGATGTCGGCGCATCTGGGCCCGGGCGCGTTCGATCCGGTGTGGCTCGACCGGCTCGCCGATCGCACCGCCGGCATTCCGCTGTTCATCGAGGCCGTCGCGCGCGAGCTGACGGTGAGCGGCGCGGACGGTCCGCTCGCGGGGCCTGCGGCAACGGACCCGTATCCGCTGCCGCTCAGCCTCGGTGGCATGCTCGGCCTGGCCTTCGACCGGATCGACGACGCGCGCGACACTGCGCAGCTCGCCGCGACCATCGGGCTCGAAGTGGATGCGCAATTGCTCGCCGACGCGTCGCCGCACGATCGGGTCACGCTCGACGCGCATCTGCGGCTGCTGCTCGAGGAGCGGATCGTGTATGCGCAACATCGGCGCGACCGCGTGTTCTATGCGTTCCGCCATGCGCTGATTCGCGACGCCGCATACGAATCGATGCCGCCCGCGGTGCGGCGCGGCAACCACGCGCGCGTCGGCCGTGCGCTGCTCGCGCAGGCCGATCGCGGCGCCGGGGCGCATGCGTTCGGCGTCGCCGGACACTTCGCGCGCGCCGGCGCGTGCGCGGACGCGATCGCGCACGGCATCGACGCGGCGCGCCGCGCGCTCGAACGTTCGCGATACGACGATGCGATCCGTTACGGGCAGGCCGTGCTCGATTGGCTCGCCACCGCCGATCACGCGCAGCGCGAGCACGACCGCGCGCGCATCCGCGCCACGTTGACGCACGCGACGATGGCGCGCTTCGGCTGGGCCGATGCGCAGGTACGCGAGCATGCGGAACAGTTGCTGCGGCAGACGCAGACGCTCGACGACCCGGAGCTCGAGATCAGCGCGTTGTGGACGCTGTCGACCTACTACCACGTCGCCGGCGACCGCGCGACCGTGCGCCGGATCGGCAAGCGGCTCGACACGCTCGCGACCGAGCGCGGCGAGGCGGGCGTGCAGGTCGCGGCGGACGCGATGCGCGGCATGAGCCTGTGGGTCGACGGCGACTATGCGCGCGCGCGTGCCGCGTTCGACGCGGTGCTGGCCGGTTACGACGTGCGACGCGACGCGGGGCACCGGCGCATCCTGGGGCTCGATACGCGCGCATGGACGATGGCGTCGCTCGCCAGCGTGCGCTGGTGCATGGACGACGATCCTCAGCCGGCGCTCGCGATGGCGCACGAAGCCGTGTATCGCGCGACCTGCCTCGATCATCTGCCGACGCTCGGCGTCACGATGATGTACCTCGCGCGCACGCATCAGCTCGCGGGCGATCGCGACGCGGCGCGAGCGGTGTCCGAGGCGATTCTCCGCCTCGCGGACGCGCACCGGCTGCGCGCGGTCGGGCACTACGCCGCGATCATTCACGCGTGGACGCAACGCGATCGCGCGGGCGTCGTCGCGCATCTCGACGCGCAGCGGCAATCGGGCGGCCTGCTCGGGCTGACCTACTACGCGTCGCTGCTGGCCGAACTGGATGCCGAACGCGGCGACCATGACGCGGCGCTCGCGCAGATCGGGCAGTGCCTCGCCTGGTGCGAATCGAGCGGCGAACGGTATTACGAAGCACAACTATTGCTGAAGCAGGGCGAGTACTTGTGCCGGGCCGATCCGCGTTGCGGCGGCGTGGCCGCGCTGGACGCATGTCGGCGCGCAGTCGAAATTGCAACGACGGCGGGCATGGGCCGCATCGCCAGGCTCGCCGAAGCGACGTTGCAGTCGTTGCCGTAAGCAGTTCAAACCCGTCATTCAGGAGAGCAGACCGATGAGCAAGGATCTTCGATTACCGACGTACGAACAGTTTCTCGAATACCGCGCGACCGTCATCCGGGCGATCGCCCTCGCGTGGCATTCGCCGGCGTTTCTCGACAAGCTCGAGGCCGATCCGGTCCACGCATTGCGCGAGCAGTTCGACTATCACTTCCCGTTCAAGCTCGACCTGAAGGTGCAGCTCAAATCGTCGGAATGGACGCCGACCGTCAACGGCGACTGGACGGCCGGCCAGAAAAACAGGCTCACGCTGTACCTGCCGCCCGCGCCGGCCGACGAGACGCAGTTCGCGCAGGCGCTGGCCGCGTACAACGCGGACCACATCACCATCATGGAATGACTCCGGGGAAACCGACATGGCAAAGGACAACGCGAATCCGACGCTCGAATCGATGCTGGAGTTTCAGAAGGTCTATCTGCGTGCGATCGCGCTTTCGTGGCGCGACCCGGCGTTCAAGGAAGAATTGCTGGAACGGCCGCTGGATACGCTCGCGAAATACTTCGGCTATCAGTGCCCGTGGATCATCGACATCGATATCGAGAAGACGGGCGGCGATCATGGCTGGACGAGCGACGGGAAAGGCGGCGGGAGCTGGAACCTGCCGCGCAACGTGATGACGGTCGGCATACCGGAGCAGCCGGTGCACCTGGACGAGGAGGCCGTGGCGCTCGCGGCCTACTGCGACGCGGGGCCGTGTTACCTGTTCACCTGCTGTTGACCGGGCGCGGCCGACCCGCGCACCGTCACGCGGCCCGGAGCGGTTGCCCGGGCCGCGCGACGTTTGTCCGACCCGTCGCACGGAGCCCGATGCATGCTCGATGATCTTTCGCGCGTATTGCGCTTCAAGCCGCACTTGCTCGTGCTCGATGCCGGGCCCGAGACGCTGTTCGTCGTCGACGAATTCAAGCGCGCGATGCTGTCCGGCGCGATCTTCGTGCGGATCGCCGCGTGCCTGCGAGCGCGCATGACGATTGCCGAGATCGTGACGTCGCTGGCCGGCACGTTCGGCGAATGGGACGTGCTCGCGCGGCTCGACCATCTGGTGCGGCGCGGCTACGTGCGCGCCGATCCGCCGCACGGCGACGATGCGGCGCGCGGCTATTTCGAGCGCGCCGGGCTCGACGGCGACGCGGCGTGCGCGCGCGTCGCGCAACTGCGGGTCGCGGTGGAGACGTTCGGTGCGGACGGCGCGCCGCTCCGGCGCGCGCTCGACATGGCCGGTATCGGCATCGCCAAGGAAGCCGAACTGACCGTCGCGATCGTCGATACGCACGACCGCGACGATCTCGCCGCATGCGCCGCCCGCGTGGCGGCGCGCGGCGGTGCGCTGCTCGTCGTCGCGGCCGGCGGTGTGCAGATGCTGATCGGGCCGTTGCTGGCCGGCGGCGTCGACGCGCTTGCCGACGCGCCGTGCGTCGAATGCGTGCGCTACTGGATTCGCGTCAACCGGCCGGTCGAGGCGCTGCTGGCACGCCATCATGGCCGCGACGCGAAGCACGTGCCGCCGGCAGCCTCGCGAGCCGGGGCCGCGGCGGCGGCCGCGCTCGTGGCCGCGACGGTCGAGCAGATCGCGGTCAACCGCGCGGTCGCGGAGCGTTCGCAAACGCATATCGTCGCGCAGCGCCTCGATACGCTGACCGTCGAACGGCACCGCGTGGTCAGGCGGCCGCAATGCCCGTGCTGCGGCCATCCCTTGTGGATGCGCGAGCAGGCGGCGCGTGCGCCGCGGCTCGCCGCGCCTGCGCCGCTGGCGCGCGCGGACGGCGGCTACCGGACCGCCGATCCGCAGCAGGTGTTCGCGCGCCACGCGCACCTGATCTCGCCGGTCAGCGGCGCGATCGCGTATCTGCATCCGATGCCGAAGCGGCACGCGGGCCTGCGCAAGGTCTATGCGTCGGGCTTTCTCGTGTGCCCGGCCGCCGTACCGGACAGCAACCGGTTCGACAGGCTCTGCTCCGGCAAGGGTCGCACCGACGAGCAGGCCCGCACCAGTGCGCTGTGCGAGGCGCTCGAACGCTTCAGCAGCGTGTATCAAGGCGACGAGGCAACGGTGACCGGCAGCATCGACGGCCTGCGCGCCGATCCGGCTTGCGACGCCGAGCCGATCCACGTGAACGCGCTTCAGCAATTCAGCGAACGGCAATTCGACGCGCGCGACGCGATCAACGCATTGACGCGCGATGTCCGCAAGCAGGTGCCGCCGCGCTTCACGTCGCGCGACGTGATCGACTGGACGCCTGCGTGGTCGCTCGTCGACGGTCGGCGCCGTCTCGTGCCGCTGAGCTATTGCTACGCGGAAACGCCCGACAGTGCGCGGGCGCCTGCCGCCTGCGTGCACAATCCGAACGGCTGCGCGGCGGGATCGAGCCTCGACGAGGCGATGCTGCAAGGCATGCTCGAGCTGATCGAGCGCGATGCGGTCGCGATCTGGTGGTACAACCGGATCGAACGCCCCGGCATCGATCTCGCGAGCTTCGCCGATCCGTACTTCGACGCGCTCGTGCACGAATACGCGACGTTCGGATGGCGTGTGTGGGCGCTCGACATCACCACCGATCTCACGGTGCCGACCGTGGCCGCGCTCGCGGAAAATCTGCAGGACGGACGTTTCTCGATCGGTTTCGGCTGTCATTTTGATGGCAGGATCGCGGTGCAGCGCGCGCTGACCGAGGTCAACCAGTTGCTCGATATCGCGGC
This sequence comes from Burkholderia sp. 9775_39, assembly GCF_015712225.1. Classification (NCBI taxonomy): domain Bacteria; kingdom Pseudomonadati; phylum Pseudomonadota; class Betaproteobacteria; order Burkholderiales; family Burkholderiaceae; genus Burkholderia; species Burkholderia sp. 9775_39. Next base: position 104,637 of record NZ_JACCQC010000009.1, read on the forward strand.
GGATGCGCCCGATCCGTGGGATCGCGACATGCTTTCGTCGACGGGATTTCTGTATCCGGCGCCAGGCACGCCCGCCACGACGCATTCGACGTGGCAGCCGCTCGATATCGCGTCGTTGCCGGCGGCGATCGCGCATTGTGTCGGGCGGATCGCGGCGGCCGGGATGGACGTGCTCGTCGTCGACAAGACGCGGCCCGACATCGGCTTGTCCGTGGTGCAGGTGATCGCGCCCGGGCTGTGCCATTTCTGGCCGCGTTTCGGCGCGCGGCGGCTTTATTCGGTTCCGGTGGCGCTGGGTTGGCGTGCGCGGCCGTGCGACGAAACGGCGCTGAATCCGGCGCTGCTGTTTCTGTGACCTGCGCGCGCAATCGTGTTGTCGTCGAACCGCGCGGGCTGCCGGAACGTCGACAGCCCGCGCCGGATCAGAACCGCGTACTGAACCCCACCCGCGCGATCGACTGCAGCGCGCCGCTCGATGCGCCGTTCGCATCCATCACGCCGTTGATCTGCGCATTGCTGCCGTGGCTCGCGCGTTGATGCACGCCGGCCACGTACACCATCGTGCGCTTCGACAGCCAGTACTGGACGGCGGCGAGCAACTGGTGCGCGTGCGCGTTGTCGAGCGTGTCGTTGCCTTTCATGTACGTGTAGCTCGCGCCGATCACCCATACCGGGGACGGCCGCCACGCGGCACCGGCTTCCGCCGACCACGCCCCCGCGCCGTTCCGCGCGTTGTGCACGGTCGTGACGAGCGCCTTGCCCGTGACCGTGCCGACCGTGTAGTGCACGCCCGCGCCCCAGTTGCGCACGCTGGTGGGCGGCAGCCCGCCGGCCGCGCCGTATTTCTGGTTCGTATAGGCGACGCCCGCGCCGAACGGGCCGCGATCGTAGCTCGCGCCGATGCTGACCGTGTTGTTCGCACCGATCGATCCCGCGACGTTGCCGAAGCCGTACAGCGCGCCGACAGTCAGGCCCGACAGCGACGGGCTCGTGTACTTGACCGAATTCGCGACGCGATTGCTGCCCGCGACGCGGTCCCAGTCGAATGCGCCGGTCGGGTTGTTCGGCAGCGCGAGCCGGTCGAACGGCCCGTTGCGAAAGCCGTACAGGCCGACGAGATCCTGCGCGATCTCGTTGCCGCTGGCGGCCAGCGCATCGACCATGAATTCGTACTGGTTGCCGAGCGTCAGCGTGCCGTACCGGTCGTTCTGCAACCCGACATAGGCCGTGCGCGCGAACAGCCCGCCGCCGATGATCGAGCCGTTGCCGAGCGAATACTGGTTGACGAGCCGGAAGATCGCGCGCGTGCCCGCGCCGAGATCCTCCTTGCCTTCGAAGCCGAGCAGGTTCGGAAAGAAGATGTTGTCGTCGAATTTCGCGGCGCCGTGGCCGCCCTGGTTGCTGACGTAGCTGATGCCGGCATCCATCAGCCCGAACATCGTCACGCTGCTCTGGGCGAATGCCGCAGCCGGAAGCGTGCAGGCCGCGAGGGCCAGAAAGGTCTTTTTCGTCATCTCCAAAGTGCTCCTCACATGATCCGGTCGAGCCGGATATTTTTTAATGTGACTACTGATTGATATGAAGAAACGGGAACCGGGCGAACCCGGTTCGGCGACGGTCACGGGAAGCCGTGACGTGCAACGCGCCTCGGCAGATCCGCGTCGATCCGTCGATGCGCGGCGTGTCGAGCGCTAGACCGTCGAATACCCGCCGTCCACCGGCACGACCGCGCCGGTGACGAACGACGCGCCGGGCGAGCACAGGAACAGAATCACTTCCGCGACTTCGTCGGCCGTGCCCCAGCGCCCGAGCGGCGTGCGCTCGACGATGCGGCGCGACGCCTGCGTGTCGGCCATCAGCGCGCTGCTGAGCGGCGTGTCGATCCAGCCCGGCGCGACCGCGTTCACACGGATGCCGTGATCGGCCCACGCCTGCGCGAGCGAACGCGTGAGCTGCGCGATGCCGCCCTTGCTCGCGCTGTACGCGGGCCGGTCCTTGCTGCCGAAGTACGTGTACATCGACGCGATATTGACGATGCTGCCGCCGGTGGCCGCCAGCGCGGGCAGCGCGGCGTCGGAGGCCCGCATCACCGACGTCAGGTTCACGTTCAGCACGTGCTCGAACTGGTCCATCCGGTATTCGTCCGCGTGGCGGCTGATGCCGACGCCGTTGACGAGCGCGTCGAGCCGCGGCAGCCCGGCGATCGTGCGCGTCAGTGCCGCGCCGTCGGCCACGTCGAGTTCCACGCACCGGATGCGGTCATGCACCGGCGCGTGCGGACCAGTGGCGTCGAGCCCGAGCGCGACGACCGACGCGCCGGCCTGCGCGAACCGCAGCGCGGTGCGCGCGCCGATGCCCGACGTGCCGCCCGTCACCACGACGGACTGCCCGTCAAACGCCCACTGACGATTCATGTTCGGCACTCCCGATGGTGGTGGCGCGACGGGCTGGCCGCTGCGCGGGTGAAACGAGGATCTTGATCTGCGTGCGATCGGCGAGCAGCGCGTCGAAGCCGTCGGCGACGGCGTCTTCGAGCGACACGGTGCGCGTGACGATCGACGTGAGGTCGAGCGCGCCCGACGCGACGATGCGCAGCAGGTCTTCGTACGCATGCCGATAGCCGACGCTCGCGGTGAAGGTCAGTTCGTCGTTGACCGCGCGGAACGCGTCGAAACCCGCGTGCGGCATCAGGCCCACCATCACGACGCGGCCGCCCTTGCGCAGTGCCCGCATCGCTGATTCGAACGTGGCCTGCAATCCGGCCGCCTCGAAGCTCGCATCGACGCCGAGCCCGCCCGTGGCCGCGCGAATCGCGTCCTGCAGCGCGGACGCATCGAGCCCGCGCGCATCGAACGCATGCGTCGCGCCGAAGCGCGTGGCGGCCGCGAGCCGTTCGGGCGACACGTCGACGGCGACGATCGTCGTCGCACCCTGCCGCTTCGCGAGCATGATCAGCAGCAGGCCGATCGGGCCGAGCCCGAACACCGCGCAGGTCTCGCCGAGCCGCAGCTCGCCGCGTCGCAGCGCGTGCAGCGCAACGGCGGCCGGCTCCATCACCGCGGCCTGTTCGAGGCTCACGCCGTCGGGCAGGCGATGCAGCATGTAGGCGGGCACGACCGCGAAGTCGGCCATCCCGCCGTCGCCCATCAGCCCGGCGAAGCCCATCGACACGCACAGGTTGTACGACCCCGCGCGGCAGTACGCGCACTGGCTGCAGCGATACTCGGGCTCGACCGCGACGCGGTCGCCCGCGCGCAGCGTCGTCACGCCTGCGCCGACTTCGACGACGGTGCCGCAGAACTCGTGGCCGAGCGTCAGCGGCGCGGTGCGGCGCGACAGCGGATGCGGCGCGTCGACCGGAATCGCGTGCGGGCCGTCCGCATATTCGTGCAGGTCGCTGCCGCAGATGCCGCAATACGCGACCGCGATGCGCACGTCGCCGGGGCCGACGTGCGGCGTGTCGATTTCCACGAGACGGACGTCGCGCGGGCCATGCCATTGAAGTGCGCGCATGTCAGCGTCCTCCGAGGTTTTGCGTATCGAGGCGGCCGGCCGCGGCGCCGGCGAGCGCGCGCTTGCGCAGCACGGCCGGCGCGGTTTCGACGAGGCCGAACGACAGCACGCACGCGAGGATCGCGCCGGTGGTCGACGTCCACATCGCGAACTGCAGGCCGTACTTGTCCGCGGCGAAGCCGGCGACGGTCGGTGCGACGAAGCCGCCGATCAGCTCGCCGGCGCCCATGATCAGCCCGAGCGCGCTCGCGATCGCGCGCGGCGGCACCGTCTCGGCCGGGATCGTCGCCATGAACAGCGTGAAGCAGCCGAGGCCCGTGTACGTGACGAACACCAGCGCGCCGAGCGCCCAGACGGAGCCGACGTGGATCAGCACGACCGGGCACACGGCCGCGATCAGCGCGAACGCGATCATCGTCGGCTTGCGGCCGATCCGGTCAGAGATCGCCGGCACCGCGAAGCCCCAGAACACCCACGCGGCGCCGAGGCAGGTCATCACGACGCCCATGTCGGCCGGCGACAGGTGGCGGCTTTCCACGAGGAACACCGGCGCGAACGAGATGATCACGACGAACCACGTGAGGAAGAAGCAGCTGATCAGCACGCAGAGCAGGATGTTGCGCTCCTTCAGCAGCGCCCAGCGGCTGACCGTCGCACCGCCGGCGGCCGGTGCCGCGGTGGTGTCGGCCTGCGCGTGGCGCACGCCGCCGGGCGGCACTTCGCGCACCCAGCGCCAGATGCAGAACGCGATCAGGAAGCCCGGAATGCACGACACGTAGAACGCCTCGCGCCAGCCGTACGCGGTGGCGATGCCGATCACGACCGGCGGGCCGATCATCGCGCCGAGCAGGCCGGCGGCCGAGCCCTGCAGCAGGCCCATGTTCAGCCCGCGGCGGCTCGGCGTCGAACTTTCGACCATCAGCGATTGCGACAGCGGCAGCACCGGCCCTTCGGCGATGCCCATCAGCGCGCGAAACGCGATCAGGCTCGCGAAGCCGCCGACGAGGCCCGACAGCGCCGAGCACACGGAAAAGCCGAGCACGGCCGCGATCAGCAGCGGCTTGCGGGTGCCGCGCGCGTCGGACCACGCACCCGTGGCGGCGCCCGACAGCGCCCACGTGAGTGCGAGCGCGGACGACACCATGCCGAGCTGCGTGTTCGTCAGGTGCAGCTCGGCCGACATGAACGGAAACAGGAACGACAGCGCGAGGCGGTCGAAGAACACGAAGCCGAACGTCATGAACAGGATCAGCAGCAGCCTGTTCTCGTACGTCCAGGCGGGCCGGGAGGAGGACGGGGAAGTCATCGTGAGCCTCGCCGCGCGTCAGCGGAACAGCTTCTCGATCGCTTGCGCGCCGAGGCCGACCTTCTCGTAATGCGCCTTGCACATCGCGATGTACGAGTGCACGTCGAAGTAGCCGTCGGGATTGCCTTCGTCGTCGAGCCAGATCAGCGGGCCCTTGACGATGAAGAACGCGCGCATCGGCTCGGGGTGATCGAACGCGACGAGCGTGTGGCCTTCGCCCGGCGTCTCGTACACGAAATCGCCGCGCGTCGCGGTCCATTCGTGTTCCAGGTAGCCCCATTTCCCGGACAGCGTGTACGCGAACACCTCGTGCGGGTGATAGTGCCGGTTCACGAGCCCGGCTTCCTTCGCCATCAGGATGTCGCACCATTTGTTCTGCGACGGCGAGATCCACAGCGGCCGCGACGAAACCGTTTCGGTGAACGGAACGTAATAGCGCTCGTCGTCGGTGGCCGCGTTCGGGATGTAGGCTTCGGGTAGCGCATCGGGCTTGAACGGATTGGCAATCGCCGGGATGTTTTGCCAGAATTCGGATACGGCTTTGTCGACCACGGTGTGTCTCCTTGTATGTAGGGGTGTCGTGGGCTCGACTTTAGCCAGCCGGTGCGCGCCGCTCTTGACTGGGCTGGACGAATTGCTTGACCGCGCCGGACATTGCATCGCACCAGGATCCAGACGAACCATCCCCCAATCCGTGCCGCTCCGCACGACAGGCGCCAGCAGGAGGCGACGTGACGAATTCGACCGTTTTTTCACGCACGCGAGGTTCGACGGCCGACGTGCCGGCGCGCGACAGGATGGCGTACTGGGATGCGTTCAACGCGGCGACGCTGGTCGGCCTGCGCTGCTCGTCGCTGTCGCCGGCCGGGCTCGAAGTGGAGAAGACCGACATCGCGCTGCCGGGCCTCGGCATCGCCGACATCAGCGGGCAGGATCACGTGATCGAGCGCAGCCCCGCGCTGGTGCGCCAGTTGCCGAAGGAATCGCTGTTCGCGTGCCAGATCCTGAGCGGGCGCGCGTATTTCATCCAGCGCGACCGGTGCCTGCTCGCGGAAGCCGGCGATGTCGTCGTCTACGACACGCGCGTGCCGTATCTGTTCGGATTCCTGACGCCGATGCGGCAGTTGCTGATCGATATCCCGATCACGACGCTCGACGACCGCCTCGATGCGGAGCTGGCCGCGCTGCCGCTGCGGATCGCGCCGAAGCCGGGTGCGGGCGCGATGCTCGGCGCGACCTTGCGCGCGAGCGTCGAGCGGTTCATGAAGGCGCCGGTCGAGCGCGACGCCGCGCGGTTCGCCGAGCACACGCGCACGCTGATCGCGGCGCTCGTCGATGCGGAGGTGAACGGCGTGGGCGCATCGCGCGCGTCGCTGTCGTACCTGCTGACCGCGAAGCAATACATCGCGACGCATCTCGGCGAACCGGAACTCGGACCGCAGGCCGTCGCCGATGCGGTCGGGTTGTCGCTGCGACATCTGGGGCGCCTCTTCGCGGCCGAAGGCGAGTCGATCACGCAGCACATCTGGTCGGAGCGGTTGTCGCACGCGCATCGCGAACTGACCGACGCGCGGCTGCGCAAGACGAGCATCGGCGAGATCGCGTTTCGCTGGGGGTTTTCGAGCCAGGCGCACTTCAGCCGCGCGATCCGCGAGCGCTACGGCGCGTCGCCGATGGCGCTGCGCGACGCGGCGCGTGACGCCGCGGGCTGACGCCGGTTTTCCGACAGGTCGACGGCGGCGCGTGCATCACGCGCCGTCTGCGTTTTCGGCGCGGCGTGCTGCAGCGCACACGCACGTGCATTGCGTCACGCCGTCAACATGAACGCCGCGCAGCGCTCCGCGATCATGATCGTCGGCGCGTTCGTGTTGCCGGACACGATGCGCGGCATCACCGATGCATCGCAGATCCGCAACCCGTCGACGCCTTGCACGGCGAGACGCGGCGTGACGACCGCGTGCGCGTCGCTGCCCATGCGGCACGTACCGGCCGGGTGATAGACGGTTTTCGCGCGACGCCGCACGTAGTCGGCGAGCGCGGCGTCGGTCAGCGTCTCGGCTTCGCGCACGAGGCGGGCGAGCGACGGCGCGCGGAGAATCTGCCGCGCGAGCCTGACGCCGCGCACGAGGCCCTCGACGTCGGCCGGGTCCGACAGCGCGCCGCTGTCGAACAGGATCGGCGCGGCCGGATCGTTGCCGCGCAGTTGCACGGTGCCGCGCGAGCGCGGCCGGAGCAGGCACGGGTTGATCGACAGGCCGTGGCCGGGCAGCGGGGCGCGGTCGACGTCGCCGACGAGCGTCGGCAGCACGTGGAACTGGATGTCCGGGCGGCCGCCGCCGGTCGTATCGACGAACGCGCCCGATTCGACGACGTTCGACGTCAGCAGGCCGGAGCGGCACAGCATCCATTGCAGCCCGTGCCGCAATGCCCGCCACCCGCGATCCTCGCCGAGCAGGCTGACCGGCGCCTGGGTGCGGCCGTAGATCGATACCTCGAGGTGATCCTGGTAGTGCGCGCCGACGTCGCGGCTGTCGTGCAGCACGTCGATGCCGTGCGCGTGCAGGTGCGCGCCGGGGCCGATGCCCGACAGCATCAGCAGCTTCGGCGTGCTCAGCGCGCCGGCCGCGAGCACGACGTCGGCGCGCGCGGCGGCCGCTCCCGTCGCGCCGCTCGCGGTGCGCCATTCGACGCCGCTCGCGCGGCGCCCGTCGAACCGGATGCGCGTCACGCGGCAGCCGGTCAGCACGCGCAGGTTCGGATCGGCGATCGCGTCGGCCAGATAGGTGGCCGCGGTGCTGCCGCGCTGGCCGTCGAAGATCGTCGTGTGATAGAAGCCGACGCCATGCTGCGCGGCGCCGTTGAAGTCGTCGTTGTACGCGATGCCGGCTTCCTGCGCGGCCTTCACGAACGCGAGGCTCAGCGGATGCCGGAAGCGCGTGTCGCCGACCTTCAACGGCCCGTCGGTGCCGTGGAACGGCTCTGACAGCCGCAGATGCGATTCGGCGCGCTTGAACACCGGCAGCACGTCGTCCCAGCCCCAGCCGGTGCAGCCGAGCGCGGCCCAGTCGTCGTAGTCGTCGCGCGTGCCGCGCACGTACAGCATCGCGTTGACCGAGCTGCCGCCGCCGAGCGTGCGGCCCTGCGGCACGTAGGTCTTGCGTCCCGCGGCGCCCGGCTGCGGCTCGCTCTCGAACGTCACCGTCCGTTGCGTGCCGAGCACGCGGATGAACGTCGCCGGAATCCGGATGAACAGGCTGTCGTCCTTCGGGCCGTCCTCGAGCAGCAACACGCGCCGGCCGGCCTTCACCAGCCGGTGCGCAACCGTGCAGCCGGCCGAACCGCCGCCGACGACGATGTGGTCGTACGTCTCCATCCCGCTTCTTCTCCTTGCTGTCGGGCGGCGGAACGAATGCCGCCGCGCAGGAAGCCAGCTTAGCGAGCGGGTTGCGGCCCGATTTGACCGACGCGGACGCCGTGCTTGCCTCGGCGGGACATGCGGCGAGCGGCGGTGCGAGGAGCGGGTGGCAGCGGTTAGCGCGTGTCGGCCGGCGCGCGCGTGTCGCTTGGCGTTTCGCCGAACCGCGCGCGATAGCTGCGGCTGAAGTGCGCGCTGTTGTTGAAGCCCCAGCGGAACGCAATTTCGCTGACCGTCAGGTGCTTCAGCGACCGGTCGCGCAGGTCGGCGCGGCAGCGTTCGAGCCGCCGCGCGAGGATGTAGCGCGTGAGCGGCGTGCCTTCGATCTCGAACACGCGGGCGAGCTGGCGCGGCGACAGGTTGATCGCGCGGCTGACCGACCGGCTGTCGAGATCGTCGTCGGCGAGATGGCTGTCGATGAACGCCTTCGCGCGCGACAGCGTGTGGACCGTCGACTTCGTCGGCGACGCGTCGCCGTCGCGCAGCCGCAGCATCGACTGCACGAGCTCGAGGATCGCGGCGGCGCGCCGTTCGCGCGCGTCGGGCGTCGGCTCCTGCGGCGCGGCGAGCAGCGCAACCACCTGCCGCACGGCCCACGACGCGACCCCGTCGTCGCGATCGATCTTGACGAGGCTGCGGTAGCGCCACGGGCCGACGCGGGCTTCGAACACGTCGCGCGGCACGTCGAGCACGGTCATCGCCATGTCGGCGGGAAAGCCGTGACCGTACGGCATCGACGTGTCGTACAGCACGAGGTCGCCGGGCCCGTGCTGCATGCAGTCGACGTCCTGGAACGTATAGCCGTGCCCTTCGTGCATCAGGCAGATGAACACGGCGTCGCGCTGGTCGGCGTGGATGTTGTGCGACGTGCGCACGACCGCGTGCCGGTTCGCGACGATGTCGCACGCGCGGAACAGCCCGAGATCGCGTTTGCGCAGCGACGCATCGATCCCTTCGGACGACTTTCCGCTGCATTCGATCCGCACGAGCGTGCGTGCGACGTGGTCGACCCAGAAGTCGACGCGCTCGGCGCCGCGTACGGCGCGCGTCGAGATCGTGGCGATCTCCGTGCTGGTGTCCGGCATGACGTTCTCCCGATGACGGCCCGAGCGGCGCAGTCTCGGGCACGCCGGACGTCGCGGTCAATCCGTGAAAGACCCGGGACGTGCGCGTGACGCGCTTGCAGCGGGGCGCGATTGCGCGATCGATGGCCGTCCGGGTCAACGAAAGCGGCCGTGCGAGTCAAGACACGTATGCGGCTTTGGGGTAGGCGTGGCCGGCTTACTTCGGCTTCGACGAGGACGACGGCAGTCCGAGCGACACGTCCTCCGCGTAGCCCATCTTGCCGCCGCGGAATTCGACGCTCACGTGGTCCGCCCAGTGCGCGCCGGTGACGTTCGCGTAGATCGACGTCATCACCATCCCCGCGTCGCAGTCGAGCGCGATGGTGCGATCGACGCGCCCCGTCGCGATGTTCACGGCCCGCAGCGACTGCATCGCCACGCCGCACTTGTCGGACCGCGCGTAGACGCCGACCAGCATGTGCGTCTTGGTGCGATACCACATCGGGATATCGACGCTGCCGTCGAGTTGCGGATGCGGGTCGTCGGTGTCGTTCAGCCGCCCGACTTCGTTCAGCGTGATCGGCAGCGTCTTGCGGCCGTCGTCCCACGTGCCGGTCGCCGCTTTGCCGCTGACGGTCAGCGCGATCGGGCAGGGCTTCGGTCGTGACGGCGAGGCGGCCGGCACGACCGGCGCGTCGGCGTTCGATGCGGGCGACGACGCTTCGCACAGCGTCAGGCGGCCGTCGGGCTCGCGCTGGCCGCGCAACGGGATCGGCTTGCGATGCGCGTCGTAGTAGTAGCTGCCGTCGACGCGCCAGCGGCCCGCGTCGTTGTGGTTGATCGCGTCGTAGGTCTGCAGCGACACGTGCACCGGCGCGTTGCCGATCGTGCCGGTGTAGTTCGCGATTTCGTACCAGCCCGCGAACGATACGGCCGGTGCGCAGGCGAGCAGCGCGGCGATCGTCGTGGCGAGCGGACGGACATGACGGGCAGCACGGGAGCGGCGGGCAAGGTGGATCATCGGCGGTTTCTTATGCGTGGTTTTGATTCGGCGCGAAGAAGCCCGGTCGAGCCCCGCGGCCATCGGATGCTCGCCATTGTATCCATCCGCCCTGCGTGAATCGCGGGCAGGCCGTGGAACCGCCTGCCCATGCGATTCCACCGGCTTGCCGCCGCGGCAGACTTCAGGGGGCGCTGGCTTCGTCGATCCGGCGGATGTCGTCCTGATCGAGCGTGACGCGGATCGCCTCGCCGAGCAGCGCGAGCTGCGCGAGCGACGTCGCGCTCGCGATCGGCGCGGTGATCGTCGGCCGCGCGATCTGCCACGCGAGCGCGATCGCGGCCGGCTGCGTATTGTGCTTCGCCGACACCGCGTCGAGCGCGGCGAGGATGCGCAGGCCGCGCGCGTTCAGATAGCCGGCGACGCGATCGCCGCGCACGCTCTTCTTCAGGTCGGCTTCGCTGCGGTACTTGCCCGACAGGAACCCGCTCGCGAGCGCGTAGTAGTTGACGACGCCGAGCTTCAGGTCGCGCACGACCGGCTCGAGATCGCGTTCGTAGTCGGCGCGGTCGAGCAGGTTGTATTCGGGCTGGATGACCTGGTAGGCGGGCAGCCCGTCGCGCGCGCTGATCGCGGCGGCCTCGCGCAGGCGTGCGCCGCTGTAGTTCGACGCGCCGATGATGCGCACCTTGCCCGCGTCGATCAGCGTCTGATACGCGCCGAGCGTTTCTTCGAGCGGGGCCGTGTCGGCGAGATCGCGGTGGGAGAAATACAGGTCGATGTAGTCGGTCTGCAGGCGGCGCAGCGAATCGTCGACGGCCTTCAGGATGTTGTCTTTCGACAGCCCCGCGCGCGCGTCGAGCAGGCCGACCTTGGTCGCGATCACGACCTGCTCGCGCTTGCCGGAGCGCTTCAGCCACTTGCCGATGATCGTTTCCGATTCGCCGCCGTGATTGCCGGGAACCCAGGCCGAATAGACGTCGGCCGTGTCGATGAAGTTGATGCCGGTGTCGGCGAGCGCGTCGAGCAACGCGAACGATGCGTTTTCGTCGACGGTCCAGCCGAAGACGTTGCCGCCGAACGCGAGCGGCGAAACCTGGATGCCGGATGTACCGAGGGTGCGATGTGCCATGTTCTGCTCCGTAAGCTGCGGGTGACGGGAGGGACTGCGGGACGTGAAGCCGGTCGCGTTGAGACGGCGAAGCGCATGGCGAGGTTCCGCCGCCGGCGCAGCAACCGGCGGGTTTCGCGCGCGTGCGTCGGGATGCCGGACGAGGCGACGTCATCATGGCGGCGACGTCCGTTCGAGCACCGGCTCCCACGCGCGCAACGTGCTGTATTTATTACCGATTTTCCGTGCCGGCACAGGGAAATGACGTAGGGCGTCAACGTTGTCGCGCTGCGTTGTCTACGATATCCTTTCATCCCAAAATTAGGGATGGCAGCGGGCCGTTTCCATACGAACGAAAAATCATTCTGAGGCGGTCATGGCTGACCTGGCGGCATTCATTCGAACCCCGTTTTTCCTGCAAGACAAACGCCTGCTCGCGCTGTCTTTTCCGCACGACGACGCACCGTCGGTGACCGACGCGTACGGGCGGCAACGTCCGGCGCGGCTGGTGGCCGAGCGTCTCGTCGCGCACGAAGGGCTGGGGATCGATTTCACGTTCGACGTGACGCTGCTGTCCAGCGAGGCGGGCATCACGCTGGCCGACATGCTGGGCAAGCTGCTCGCGGTGTCGATGGTGCGCCCCGACGGCGGCCTGCGTTATTTCACCGGCTATTGCACCGAGTTTTCGCTGGTCCGCAACGACGATTCGATCGCGGAATATCGCGCGGTGCTGCGCCCGTGGAGCCATTTCCTGCGGACTCGCGTGAACAACCGCCTGTTCCTCGGCCAATCGCTTCAGCAGCAGATCGGCACGCTGCTCGCCGATTACCAGGGGCTCGCGCCGTCGTGGGAGTGGCGCGTGCGCGGCGACGATCCGGCGCGCACGATGAACGTCCAGGGCGGCGGGCTCGGCGAAAGCGACTGGAACTACATCGTCCGCCATCTGGAAGCCGTCGGGTTCCTGTACTGGTGGGAGCACGACGAGAAAGGCCTGAAGCTGATCGTCGGCGACGACAGCACGGTGCAGTGCCCGGCCGTCGACGGCCGCTCGCCGGTGATCCGTTTCCAGACCCACGACGGCCCGATGGCCGCCGACGCCATTTCCCAATGGTCCGCGGTGCGGTCGTTGTCCGCCGGCAGCTACAGCGCGACCGCGTTCGATTTCAAGGCGCCGCATGCGGCCCATGCGCAGATTCCGACGCTGCATCCGCCGGGCGTCGCGCCGCAGGTCGAGCATCACGAGTACGTGGGGCACTACGGGTTCGCGAAGCAGACGCGCGCCGGCGATGCGCTCGCGCGCGTGCGGATGGAAGAGATCGAGGCGGCCGCGACGCGTTTCGACGCGGCCGGCAACCATCACGGCATCCTGCCCGGCCGCTGGTTCCAGCTGTCCGATCACTTCAGCGCGGCGTCGGGTAGCCCGCAGGATCACGAGTACCTGATTCTCGAAGCCCGTCACGAAGCGGCGAACAATTACCTGCAGGCCGACGGCAAACCCGAGTATCGCAACCGCTTCGTCGCGGGCCATCGACGTACGCCGTGGCGCCCGGGCCGCGGGTTCAACAGCGAACCGGTGCGCGTGCTGGCGCCGCAAACCGCGACCGTCGCCGGCGCGAAAGGGGCCGGCAGCGTCGACGTCGACGAATATGGCCGCGTCTGCATCGTCTATCACTGGGATCGTGCGGCGCAGATCAGCGCGCGGATCCGCGTGGCCGCCGGCTGGGCGGGCGGCGAGAAGGGCATGATCGCGCATCCGCGCGTGGGCAGCGAGGTGCTCGTGATGTGCCTCGACGGCAATCCCGATCGCCCCGTCGTGTCGGGCACCACGTACAACGCGGAACGGATGCCGCCGTGGGCGCTGCCCGACCAGCACGTGCTGACGGGCCTGCGCAGCCGCGAGCTGTCGGGCGACAGCGGCAACGCGGCGGGCGGGCGTTCGAACCACGTGCTGCTCGACGATACGCCGCAGCAGCTCCAGCTGAAGCTGCGCAGCGATACCGACGCGAGCGAGCTGACGCTCGGGCACAACGTCCGCATCGATGCAACCCAGGGGCGCACCGATCAGCGCGCCCGCGGCTTCGAGTTGCGGACCGACGCGCATGGCGCGGTGCGGGCGGCCAAGGGCCTGCTCGTCACCAGCGAGGCGCGCTACGACGCGCGTGCCCACGCGACCGACATCGGCGAGACCGTCGCGCGTCTCGACAAGGCGCACGACCTGCACGAGTCGCTGTCGGGTTCCGCGCACGACGTGAAGGCGCAGGAGTCCGGCGACCAGGATGCCGTCCATCAGGCGCTTCGCACGCAGAACGACGGCCTGAGAGGCAGCGGCGGCAATCCGCAGCAAGGCGAGTTTCCGGAGTTCGCGCAGCCGTTTCTCGCGCTCGCCAGCCCGGCCGGGATCCTGGCCACGACGACGGGGTCGACTCATGTCGCGAGCGATCAGCACGTCGCGTTGACGAGCGGCGCCCACACGAGCATCGGCGCGGGCAAGAGCATGCTGGTCAGCGCGCAGGAGGCGGTGCGCGTCGCCGCGTTCGAGAAGGGCATCCGGCTCGTGGCCGCCGCCGCCGACATCGACATCCAGGCGCTGAAGGACAGCATCAACGTGCTGGCCAAGCTGGACGTGAAGGTCGATGCGAACCGCATCACCATCACCGCGAAGGAAGAAGTCCTGATCAACGGCGGCACCAGCTATACGCGCTGGAACGGCAGCGGCATCGTGCACGGGACCAAGGGCGAATTCACCGCGCATGCCGCGTCGCATACGTTCATCGGGCCGGACAGCCTGCCGGTGCCCGCGCGCGCGTTCCCGGGCACGGCGTGCGCGCCGTGCATGGTCAACGCGGCGTCGATGGCGTCGCCGTTCGCGGCCAAGGCGTGAGGCAGGGCAGCGCATGACGAATGACCCGATCGCCGCGCAGGCGGCCGACGCGCTGCAGGCGGCGCTGTCGTCGCAGGACGGGCTGCGCGCTTACGTCCTGATCGACGGTGCCTTGCTCGATACCTTGCCGGACGATGAGAAGGCGTCGTGGCCCGCGTTCGTCGCGGCTTCGCTGCTCGACGACGCCGACGACGAGGCGAGAATCGTCGGGCCGCTGCTGTTCGAATGGCAGCCGGGCGCCGACGGCGCCGATGCCGCGGACGCGATCGAGGCGCGCAGCATTCCATGGCCGGCGGCGAGCGTGCTCGTGTCGCCGCTGTCGCTCGAGCGACTGGCCGCGCATCTGGCGCCGATGGTGGACGTCCAGCTCGAGCAGATGGAGAGCGTGATGCTGATGCGCTTCTTCGATCCGCGCGTGCTGCCGTTCTGGCTCGACATGCTGCCCGCCGCGCATCGCGCGTATCTGGCGCAGGGTGTGCGGCACTGGATTCACCGCGATACCGCGCTGCAGCTTCGCACGGCGGACATCGCCGCGCCCGCCGACGTCAGGCAGGCCGCCGAATTTCCGCTGCAGTTGACCCAGGCGCAGGAGGACGAACTGCTCGCCGCGTGCTATCCGTACACGATGCTCGAGCGGCTGCGCGTCGAAAAGCCCGCGCTGCTGGCGTCGTTGCCGGCCGCGCGGCACTACGACTTCGTGCGCGACCAACTGGCGCGCTGCCGTGCGCACGGCGCCGACAGCGCGGCGTCGCTGCTGATCTATTGCGAACTGGCGTTGCGGTACGGCGCGCGCTTCGACGAGGATCCGGCGATGGCCGCCGTGTTCGACGCGGTGGCGCAGGGGCAGGCGTTTCCGGAGGCGCTGGCGCGGGTGCCGGCGGAAGACTGGCGGCGGATGCAGGAAGCGGCCGCGTGATGGCGCGTGCGCGACGCGACGCGAATGAAATCGACTGAAAGAGAAGGAAGTTCAATATGAACCGCTGCTGGATCACCTTGCTGTCCGTGATGGTTTTCTCCACGGCTGCCTGCAGCAAGAGCGTGAACGATGCCGAAAAGGACAGCTTGGCGCCGGGCGAAGTGAATAAATGGAACGACCCGAACTACGACATCATTACCGCCGGGTCCTTCAACTATACGGATTACGACATCTACGGCGTCTATCTGCTGCCGCCCGACAAGAACAGCCTCGACGACGCGGCGAGCGCCGACGGCGCGCACGCCACGCCCCGGAATGCGAAGTACTGGTCCGGCGGGGGCGGCTCGCGCCCGAGTCTCGCGTGGGATTTCCGCTGGAAGACCCCGAAGACGTTCAAGGTGTGGTGGGAGCGCGTGGTCGACAAGCGCGCGATGGAAGCGTCGTCCGCGAACTACGACCCGTACACGCACCGGGAAACCCAGCCGGGGATGGCGTGGTGCGAAGGCGAGATCACGGTCACGCGGCCGCCCGTCAAGGACAAGAGCGGCGGCATCGTGCTGCACTTCTTCCCCGATGGCCGGGTGGAAGGCGACATGGATTTCGAAGTCGACGGCCCGGACCCGAAGGTGGCCCTGTCCAAGCGTGACGCGCAGCGCAAGCTGGCCGACCGCGCGTGCCTGAAGGAAATTCCCAATCCGTTCTATGGGCGCAAGAAGCCGGCCCAGTGGAATTGACGCCGGACACCTGATCGGAACAGGAGCGTAACCGCCATGAGCAATCCTCCCCTCATTCGACGCATCACCGATATCACGCCGGTCGAGGATTCGATCCGCCACGCGCACCGCGAGGCGCTCGATCCGCTGCGGGTCGAGCAATGCAAGGAGTGTCCGAAGCCCGTGTGGTTCACGGCCTTCTTCGATGGCACGGGCAACAACTACGGCGAGGACGGCAACGGCTCGACGGACGTCGCGAGGACCAAGTACAGCAACATCGCCAAGCTCGCGATGTTCGCCCATGTCCCGTTCAACAAGGCCAATCCGCGCACGATGAGCCGGTACGTCGAGGGCGTCGGCACCCCCTGCAGCAAGGTCGGCGATTCGGGCAAGGGTCTCGACGGCGTGTTGGGCATGGCGGCCGCGAGCAAGGGCGAGGCGCGCATCCGCTGGATGCTCCGCGAGCTCGAAAAACACGTGACGAACCACATGCCGGCCGTGAGCCAGATCAACGTGGCCGCGTTCGGCTTCTCGCGCGGCGCCACCGAGGCGCGCGCGTTCGTCCGCATGCTGACCGAGCAGCTGGCCGAGAACATCGGCGGCCGGCTCTGGTGGAACAAGAAGAACATGAAGGGGATGCGTCCCGAAGTGGTCGTCTACTTCATGGGCATCCTCGATACGGTGGCGTCGACGGGCTTCGGCGGCAGCCGCCTGGAGAAGGCGGCGCCCTACATCGTGGGCGCGATCCTCGGGCCGGTCTATGGCGGCGTGCTGCACGGCATCGACAAGGGCGGCCATGCGGAATGGGCGAACGACATCCGCATTCCGGACTACGTCCGGCAATGCGTGCACTATGTCGCGTCGCATGAGGTCCGGGAGAAATTCCCCGGCGACTCGGTGCGCGAGGATCAGAAGCTTCCCGCGAACTGCCGCGAGGTGTATTACCCCGGCATGCACTCGGACGTGGGCGGCGGCTACGAGCGCAATTACCAGGAAGGGCGAACCAACGAACTGGCCAACGTCGCGCTGAACAATCTCTTCATCGAGGCCTGGAAGGCCGGCGTGCCGTTCCGCGAGCCGAAGGATGTCATGGAAACGGCCGGCGGGCTGTTCGCGATTTCCCGCGAGCTGGAGGCGGCCTGGAACGTGTACATGGGGCAGGGCAACGAGCGTCGCGCGGGCGTGGCGTCGAACAGCGACCGGCTCGAGTCGCAGATCATCTGGCACATGAACCGCTACTACCAGTGGCGCGCCAGCCGCAGCCGGCGCCTGCACGACGGCCGGCTGAAGCCGCCGGGCGGCGTGGACCCCCACATGGCCATCACCGACGGCGAATGGAACGAAGATGCGGATGCCGTGCGTCGGGCCAACGGGGGCATCCTGACGCGGACCATCTCGGAGCAGTACAAGGCGATCGACGCGGCGACGCGGGTCACCGGCAACTGGCTCGGCGGCATCGATCCGGCGGCGCGCGCGACGTTCGACCGGTTCTTCGATCACTACGTGCACGACTCGATTGCGGGCTTCAAGAAGCAGATGGAAGACGGTTACGCCGGCTTCGCCGAAGCGAGCCGCTGGTCGGTCAACCGCCAGTACTTCATGGGCAAGCGCGGCAAGAAGTTCCTGTACTGGCGTTACGAGGGCGACAAGGCCGAGCAGGCCGCCACGCAACTCGCCAAGGCCGATCCGGCGAAGCAGCAGGACCCGATGGCAGCCAACGAGCCGCAGCTCGCCAGCAACCAGCCCGCGGCGGTTGGCGGCACGCTGCCCGACGCGACTTCGACGGCCTGACGCCGAACGCGATACCGGTCGCGACCGCGACCGGCTGACCTCACGTCGCGGCAGACTGCGTCTGCCGCGACGCTCCCTCCCTACCGCAACTGCACGGCCGCGAGAAACAGCACCATGCTGCCGATCGCGCCATCCAGCACGCGCCACGCGACCGCCTTGCGGAACCACGGCGCCAGCAAGCGCGCGCCATAGCCGAGCCCGAGGAACCACACGACGCTGGCCGTCATCGCGCCGATCGCGAACGCGAGCCGCCCGCCTTCCGGCTCGCGCGCGCCGGCCGTGCCGATCAGCAGGAACGTATCGAGATACACGTGCGGGTTGAGCCACGTGAACGCGAGCGTCATCAGCACGATCGCGAGCGCGCTCTGCGGCGGCGGCGCGACCGCGTCGCCGCGCACGTCGAGCGTGTCGTGGCCGGGCTTGAACGCACGGCGCAGCGCATTGATGCCGAACCACGCGAGATATGCGAGGCCGACGTACAGCACCGCGTGGACGAAGGTCGGATAGCGCTCGACGAGCACCGACGCGCCGCCGACGCCCGCGCCGATCAGGATCATGTCGGACACCGCGCACAGCAGCACGATCTTGCCGACATGCGAGCGCATGATGCCCTGGCGCAGGACGAACGCGTTCTGCGCGCCGATGGTGACGATGAGCGACGCGCACAGGGCGGCGCCGTGAGAAAAAGCGAGCCAGTTCATGATGGGGGACAGCCGTGGAAGCAGTAGACGAACGAATCGGGTAGCGCTAGTCTGCGAGCAGCGCGAGAATAAGAGAAGCTAAATCACCTAATGCAGATTAAGGAAATCTAATGCTCGACTACGCGTTGCTCGATGCCCTCGCCGCCGTGATCCGGCACGGTTCGTTCGAGCGGGCGGCCAAGGAGCTGAATGTCACGCCGTCGGCGGTGTCGCAGCGCGTGAAGCTGCTGGAGGAGCGGGTCGGCAGCGTGCTGGTCAAGCGCGGGCAGCCGTGCGTCGCGACCACGTCGGGCGCGCTGCTGTGCCGGCATACCGAACGCGTGCAGTTGCTGGAAGCCGAACTGGGCGGCCGGATGCCCGCGTTGCCGGGCCAGATCGCGAGCGCGTGGCCGACGCTGCGCGTGGCCGTCAACGACGACAGCGTCGCGACGTGGTTCATCGACGCGGTCGGGCCGTTCTGCACCGAGCGCGAGACGCTGCTCGACCTCGTGATCGACGATCAGGATTACACGGCCTCGCGCATCCGCGACGGCAGCGTGCAGGGCGCCGTGACCGCGCAGGCCGAGCCCATCCAGGGCTGCCGGTCGGAGCGGCTCGGGCGGATCCGCTATCGCGCGGTGTGTTCGCCGGCGTTTTACGCACGTTATTTCGACGCGGGGATCACGCGCGATGCGCTGCGCCGCGCGCCGTGCGTGATGTTCAATCCGAAGGACGGGTTGCAGGCGCGCTTCATCCGGCGCGTGACGCGCGCGGATCTCGATCCGCCGCAGCACTGGATACCGCACGTCGCCGGCTACCTGCGCGCGTGCGAAACGGGATTGGGATGGGGGATGTGCCCGGACCGGATGGTCGACCGCCAGCTGGCGGCGGGCGAGTTGATCGACATGTCGCGCGGGCGAACCATCGACATCGATCTGTACTGGCAGAGCTGGCGTCTGTCGATCGGCTGGCTCGACGATTTCAGCGCGGCGCTGAAAGCGCGTGCCGCGCTGTTTCTCGATTGACCGGCGAGGTTGGGCAGGCGGCGCGCGACGGGCGCGCGCCGTGCGGTATCAGAGGTGTTGCAGGCCGTCGAAGTCGATGATCTGCACGTGGCGGCCCTGCATTTCGATCAGGCCGCGCTTCTGGAATTTCGACAGCGTGCGGCTGACCGTTTCGAGCGTCATGCCGAGATAGCTGCCGATGTCCTCGCGCGTCATCCGCAGATTGAATTCCGACGGCGAGTAGCCGCGCTTCAGGTAGCGCGACGACACGTCGAGCAGGAACGCGGCGACGCGCTCTTCGGCATTCAGCGAACCGAGCAGCATCGTTTGCGACGTTTCGCGCACGATCTGTTCGCTCATCAGCTTGTGCATGCGCAACTGCATCGAGCCGGCTTCCGAGCACAGCGTCTTGAGCGCGCTGTACGGAATCACGCAGACCGAGCTGTCTTCCAGCGCGACCGCGGTGCGCGGGTGCGTATCGTCGCAGATGCCGTCGAGGCCGAGCGCTTCGCCGGCAAGGTGCAGGCCCGTGACCTGTTCGCGGCCGTCGTGACGCGTCGCGACGGTTTTCAGCGAACCCGAGCGCACCGCGTACAGGTTGTCGAATGCGTCGCCTTCGCGGAACAGCGCTTCGCCGCGCTTGACCGGGCGTGCCGCGCAGATGACCGACTCGAGGCGACTGAGCGCTTCGGGCGCCAGGCCCTGCGGCATGCACAAGTGCCGCATCGCGCACGACGAGCAGTGCGCGGCCTGGCGAGGAGCCCAGCTACCGGCATGGGGCGTGGCGGCGGGGCGGGTGGCGACGGGCGTCAGCATGATCGTTTACTCCGGCGTTGAATCGACGAAATCATTGTCCCACCGCAAGTTGCCGCTGTCGGGTGACAAAACGTCGCGACCGGCCGCGCCTGCCGAGCGCCGCTCAGGCGGCCGGCTCGTCCGCGTTGGCGGCCGCCGGGATCAGCAGCACGGGCAGCGTCGCGTGGCGCACGCACTGTTCGGCGATGCTGCCGAGCACGAGGCGGCGGAAGCCGCGACGGCCGTGCGTGCCGAGCACGAGCAGATCGGCGCCGAACGCTTTCGCGCCGTCGAGGATCAGCGACGATACGTCGTTGAGCGACGTCGCTTCGTTCAGCCGCGTTTCGCCTTTCACGCCGGCGGCCTGCATCCGCTTCGCGAAATCCTGCGCGAGCGTGTTGCCCTGCGCGACGAGCTGATCGCGCAGCACGGACGGATCGTAGCCGGGCACGTTGTAGTAGATCGCCGCGTTTTCGACGACGTAGAACGGCTGCAGCTCCGCGCCGTGCGCTTTCGCGAGCGCCAGCGCGGCGTCGAACGCATGGCGGGACGTGTCGCTGCCGTCGACGGCAACCAGAATACGCTTGTACATAGTGTCTCCGAGTGGCGGGTTGAAACGAAGTCGGCCGGATGGCCGAGCGGGCTGGGCAATGCGCGATGCTGCGAGGCAGAGTAAACCAACGGGCAGGATCGTGCAGCGAGATGCCCGCGCTGCCGCACGGTCGCGCGGTTCCGGTCGCGGCCGGGCAGGGCCATGCATGCGACGCATGCTGCACCGCGCGATGCGTGTCGCGTGGTGTGGCCGCATCGTCGGCGAAACCGCATGCGCGCGCATCGACCCGACACGGCAGTCACGCCGATGCGCGGCACGCATCGCCATTCAATCGCAATCGCGCCGCGCCGCCATGACTTCGGTCAATGCATGTGCGTCGATGCGATGCACGCCAGGCATGACCGTGAACGCCGAGGCCCGCGCGCGGAACCGTTCGCTTCGGCATCGCGCGAACGAGTATCGGCGCGTAGCGCGAATCGTACGCGCCGATCCACCGCCATCGTTCGACGGCGATTCCGAATCGAACGATCGATTCAAACGCCGCGCGGGCTATCCCGGCACGGCGGTCAACTCGATGACGCGCTCGGGGCGGCGGCCGTGGCCGGGCCAGTACGCGCTGCCGTACATCCGGTGAACGGGACCGAACGGCGCGTCGTCCGCGGGCGGCGTGTCGAAGCCTTTCTCGATCACCCGGTAGCCGGCGCGCAGCGCGAACGCCGGATGATTGCCGTCGGGGCGGCTGTCGAAACCGGCGAAGCCGTCGCCGGCTTCCGGCATCGCATTGACGAGCGACGCGTTGCTGCGCGTGATCTGGTCGGGTGAGATCGGCCCGGCGCCGGCGAGGCGCGACGCTTCGCGGTGCTTGCCGTCGGTATCGACCGTGCTGTCGTGCGTGTCGTCGTTGTCGAGTTCGATGCTGCGCGGATGCGCACGACCTGTTTGAGCGGATGATTCCATCGCGGCTCTCCTGGCGGCGACACGCTCCGGATCGAAGCAAATCCCGTTCCGGGCACGACGGGAAAAGGCGCGCGGGCGATCGCCGCGGTCGCGCGACGCGCACTGATTTGTCATGATTTATTTCAGCTAGAAGACGCGTTTTCTACAGAGTATGATTCTTTTCCTGCGAAGCGGCGACAGGGGATGAAGTCTCGCCGCCTCTGCCCGCGCCGGGGCGCCGCAGCACCCTTAAAGACGGGTAGTGAACAACAAAGCAAGGGACTAGAGGTGGCGGATTCATGCAAGCGACTACTGCCTTCACGCACCGCGGTTATCTGTTGAATTGCGCGCCCGCACGCGCCAGTGACGGTTCATTCAAGCCCTACGTCGTGATCTCCCGATCGAGCGACGGGGAACTGGTTGCGAACCGTTTTTTTCCGATCGAGCTCCAGTTCAACGACGAAGGCGACGCGATCGCGCACGCGCGCGACTGGGCCGTGCGCTGGATCGACGCGAGCAGCATCTCGATGTGACGCCGTCGCGGTCGAG
The DNA here is from genome assembly GCF_015712225.1 of Burkholderia sp. 9775_39. NCBI lineage: Bacteria > Pseudomonadati > Pseudomonadota > Betaproteobacteria > Burkholderiales > Burkholderiaceae > Burkholderia > Burkholderia sp. 9775_39. Next base: position 126,864 of record NZ_JACCQC010000009.1, read on the forward strand.
CAGCGCCGGCCGTCCGGCCGATCCCCGGGGCGCCGCTCCCGGACAAAAAACGCGGTAATCTTGCGGAACCCGTCACTTTATTAGCGGCCGCGCATCCGCGCGCGGCTGCCCGCATTGGCATATGTCGACATCACCCGCCCGTCAGTGGGGCCTCGAAGAAATCGTCGCCGGCTTGCGCGAGTCGCGCGAGGAACTCCATCGCACGCGCCATCCGCGCGGCATCCGCGAACTGCCGTCGCGCGATGCAATCTGCAAGATTGTGACCGGCCTGCGCGCGTCGATGTTTCCGACGCACTACGGCGCGCCCGACCTGACCGACGAAAGCGTCGACTACTACGTCGGCCACACGCTCGAAAGCACGCTGCGCATCCTGTCCGAGCAGATCCGCCGCGCGTTGCCGTTCCTGCCCGAGCACGTCGATACGCCGTTCGCCGAACTCGACGAACGCGCGTTCGAGATCGCACGCGAATTCGGCCGGCAGTTGCCGGCGATCCGCGCGCTGCTCGTCAGCGACATCCAGGCCGCGTACGCGGGCGACCCTGCCGCGCAGCACATCACCGAGATCCTGCTGTGCTATCCCGGCGTGCTGGCGATGATGCACCATCGGCTCGCGCATGCGCTGCACCAGCTCGGCGTGCCGCTGCTCGCGCGGTTCATCAATGAAATCGCCCACTCGGCGACCGGCATCGACATCCACCCCGGCGCGCAGATCGGCCCGAGCTTCTTCATCGACCACGGCACTGGTGTCGTGATCGGCGAGACCGCGATCATCGGCGAGCGCGTGCGCGTGTACCAGGCCGTCACGCTCGGCGCGAAGAGTTTCCCGGCCGATGGCGACGGCGCGCTGGTGAAGGGCAATGCACGGCACCCGATCGTTGAGGACGACGTGGTGATCTACGCGGGCGCGACGATTCTCGGCCGCGTGACGATCGGGCGCGGCTCGGTGATCGGCGGCAACGTGTGGCTCACGCACAGCGTGCCGCCCGGCACGAGCGTCGCGCAGGGCAAGGTCCGCGAAGGCGGCAGCGCCGAGAAGCCGTAACGCGGCAGCGAATGCGCGGGCGCCGTTCCGCGCAACGCGGCGGATGACGCGGAATGGATCGGCGGCCGGACCGCCGTCCGGCGTTCGCGGGCGTGAGCGGCGCGAAGCCCGCTCGGCCCGGCGCACGAAGGCGGCGTGCAGCAGCCTTCGTTCATCGAAGCGTCAGTGCTTGCCGTCCGGCGAGCGGTGCTTGTACAGCACGTCCTGGTCCACGCGGATCAGGTTCTGGCCCGCATCGACGACGAAATCCACGCCGTTGTACGCATTGCCCGTCAGCAGCAGGATCGCGCTGGCGACGTCGTCGGGGCCGGCGATGCGCGCGAGCGGCGTCGAGGCGCGGCTCGCGTGTTCGAAGTCGGCCTGCGTCTGGTCGTCGCTCGGCAGCATCAGCCCCGGGAACACCGCATTCACGCGCAGCACCGGCGCGGATGACAGCGCGAGCATCTGCGTCAGGTTGCCGAGCGCGGCCTTCGCGACCGTGTAGCTGAAATGGTCGCGGTGGAAGTTTTCCTTGATCTTCTGGTCGACCACGTTCACGACCACGCCCTGCGTGCCGGCCACGCGAGCCCGTTCGTAGAACGCGCGCGTGAGCAGGATCGGCGCGCGGCAGTTGACGGCCCACGCCTGATCGAACGCCGCGAGGTCGAAGCTCGGGAAATGGTCCTGCCAGAACACCGACGCGTTGTTGACCAGCACGTCGAGGCGCCCGAAGCGCGCATACACCTGGTCGATCAGCGCGGTGATCTGCGCGGCATCGGACAGGTCGGCCTGCAGCGCCACCGAATCGTGCCCGCGTTCGGCGATCGCGCGGGCGGCGGCCTGCGCGGCATCGGCCGAACGGTCGTAGTGCACCGCGGTGCGATAGCCATGCGCGGCGAAATACTCGGCGAACGCGCGCCCGGCCCGGCGCGCGGCGCCGGTCACGAGCACGACGGGCGCGTGCGCCGTTTGCTTCGTCTGCTCCATCAGGTATTCGTCAGGTTGACCGAGGAAGGATTCGCGACGATCGACAGGAATTCGCGACGCGTCGACGGATCGGTGCGGAACGTGCCGAGCATGCGCGACGTGACCATCTCGACGCCCGGCTTGTGCACGCCGCGCGTGGAGATGCACTGGTGCGCGGCTTCGAGGATCACGCCGACGCCCTTCGGCTGCAGCACGTCGAACAGCGTGTCGGCGATCTGCACGGTCATCTTTTCCTGGATCTGCAGGCGCTTCGCGAACGCATCGACGAGGCGCGCGAGCTTCGAGATGCCGACGACGCGATGGTTCGGCAGATACGCGACGTGCGCGCGGCCGATGATCGGCACCATGTGGTGCTCGCAGTAGCTCTCGAAGCGGATGTCCTTCAGCACGATCATCTCGTCGTAGCCGTCGACTTCGCTGAACGTGCGCGCGAGGATGTCGCGCGGGTCGAGCGCATAGCCGGCGAAGAACTGCTCGTACGCGCGCACGACGCGTGCGGGTGTGTCCAGCAGGCCTTCGCGCGCGGGATCGTCGCCGGCCCAGCGCAACAGCACGCGGACGGCGTCTTCGGCTTCTTCACGGCTCGGCCGGGAGGCGACCGCCTCGGGCCGCGCGGATTTCTTTCCCTTACCCATGTAGTGGCTCCATCGAAGGCCGCCTGCGGCGGCCGATATCCGGCCATTGTTTCATGCTTTCGCCGGTCGTGCGTGCGGGCCGCCGCGCCCCTTCGTCACTTCGGCCATTCGTCCTGCTCGTCGTTGAACAGCGACGCGACGACGCCGCGCAGCCACGCGGTGCGCGGGTCGTTGTGGTACTTGCGATGCCAGTGCTGCTTCAGGTCGAAGCGCGGCAACGCGAGCGGCGGCTCGACGGGCACGATGAACGCGTGCTCGGCCGCATAGGCGTAGCCGATCGCGTGCGGCACCGTCGCGATCAGGTCGGTGCGGCTCAGGATGAACGGGAGGCTCATGAAGTGCGGCGTTTCGAGCACCGCGCGGCGCTGCATGCGCTGCTTCGCCAGATATTTCTCGAGCACCTCCTGGCTGCGGCCTTCGGCGCGCACCACCGCGTGCCCGCACGCGAGGAACTGCTCGACCGTGAACGGCGGCGTCTGCTCGAACGGATGGCCGCGCCGCATCAGGCAGACGAACCGGTGCGTGAACAGCCGCTGCTGGAAGAAGTTGTTGCCGTCGAGGTCGGGGAAGTAGCCGACCGCGAGATCGATCGACCCGGCTTCGAGGCCGCGTCCGACTTCGTCGTGCGCGAGCGAGACCGAACGCAGGTTCGCGTGCGGCGCGTGCGTCGCGAACGCCTGCAGCAGCTTCGGCAGGAACACGATCTCGCCGACGTCCGACAGCGCGATCGAGAACGTATGCGTGCTCGCGGCCGGATCGAAGTCGTGCGGCGCGACGAGGCCGCGCTCGATCTGCGCGAGCGCGTCGCGGGCGGCCGGCAGCAGCGCGAGCGCGCGCGGCGTCGGCTCCATCCCGCGCGACGTGCGCACGAACAGCGGATCGCCGAAATACTCGCGCAGCCGGCCGAGGGCGGTGCTCACGCGCGGCTGACTCACGCCGAGCAGGTCGCCCGCGCGGCTCACGTTGCGCGCGTCGTCGAGCGCGACGAGGTAGGGAATCAGGTTCAGATCGAGCGCATCCATGGCCGGGCCGGTATCTTCAAAACGTATACAACATATCTCCTGAATCGCGTTGCCGCATAGTCGGGAAAGCGCTCAAATGTGTTCCACGATTCGAATTAATGTTCTGGAGACGAACAATGCGCACCCAAGTCGCGATCATCGGCGCCGGTCCGTCCGGCCTTCTGCTTTCCCACCTGCTGCGCCTGCAAGGCGTCGATTCCATCCTCGTCGAAGCGCGTTCGCGCGAATACTGCGAGAACCGCATCCGCGCCGGCGTGCTCGAGCAGGGCACGGTCGACACGCTGAACGAAGCCGGCCTCGGCGACCGGATGCGTCGCGAAGGGCTCGAACATCACGGCATCGAGCTGCTGTTCGACGGCCAGCGTCACCGCATCGACCTGTCCGAGCTGACCGGCGGGCGCGCGATCACCGTCTACAGCCAGCACGAAGTCGTACGCGACCTGATCGCGGCCGGCGTCGAGCACGGTCATCAGATGCACTTCGAAGTCAGCGACGTCGCGCTGCACGATGTCGAAAGCGAGCGGCCGTTCGTCACGTTCAAGCATGCGGACGGTCGCGCCGACCGCATCGACTGCGACTACATCGCGGGCTGCGACGGCTTCCACGGCATCGCGCGGCAGACGATTCCGGCCGACCGGCTGAACACGTTCGAGCGCGTCTACCCGTTCGCGTGGCTCGGCATCCTCGCCGACGCGGCGCCGTCGCTCGACGAGCTCGTGTACGCACACCACGACAACGGCTTCGCGCTGTTCTCGATGCGCTCGCCGACGGTCACGCGGCTGTACCTGCAATGCAAGCCGGATGAAGACCTCGCCGAATGGTCCGACGCGCGGATCTGGGACGAACTGCACACGCGCTTCTCGAACGACACCGGCTGGACGCCGACCGAGGGCCGGATCACGCAGAAGAGCGTGACGCCGATGCGCAGCTTCGTGTCGGAGACGATGCAGCACGGCCGCCTGTTCCTCGCCGGCGACGCCGCGCACATCGTGCCGCCGACCGGCGCGAAGGGCATGAACCTCGCGATGGCCGACGTCCGCGCGCTGTCCCGCGCGCTCGGCGCACGCTACCGGACGGGCGACGCGACGCCGCTCGAGCGCTATTCGGCGACTTGCCTCGAACGCGTGTGGCGCGCCGAGCACTTCTCGTACTTCATGACGAACATGCTGCATGCGTCGCCGGACGATTCGCCGTTCGTCAATCGCCTGAAGTTTGCCGAGTTGAAATACGTGACGCGCTCGCGGGCCGCCGCGCAGTCGCTCGCTGAAAACTACGTCGGCTTGCCGTTCGACGATGCGACGGCCTCCGAGGCAACCCGCCTTGACAACGCGCTGTGCGCGACTCTATGATCGGCCCATCGTTCGCTAATCGAATCTGAGTTCGAATAGCGAACAAAAGCCGAGGGTCGACGAAGGCCTCCGGCGCGGCACGCGGCACGCGCGTGTCCCCTCGACAGGCCGCGCACGAGCCGCGGGTTCGCATCAGGAAGAGACATGGTCAACAAGATTTTCGAATCGCTTCAGTCGGCGGTTGCCGACGTCCACGATGGCGCGACAATCATGATCGGCGGCTTCGGCACGGCCGGCATGCCGTCCGAGCTGATCGACGCGCTGATCGAACAGGGCGCGCGCGACCTGACGATCGTCAACAACAACGCGGGCAACGGCGAGACGGGCCTCGCGGCGCTGCTGAAGGCGAAGAAGGTGCGCAAGATCATCTGTTCGTTCCCGCGCCAGAGCGACTCGCAGGTGTTCGACGCGCTGTACCGCGCGGGCGAGATCGAACTGGAGCTCGTGCCGCAGGGCAACCTCGCGGAGCGCATCCGCGCGGCGGGCGCCGGCATCGGCGGGTTCTTCACGCCGACGGGCTACGGCACCAAGCTCGCGGAAGGCAAGGAAACGCGCGTGATCGACGGCAAGCCGTACGTGTTCGAGACGCCGATCCACGCCGATTTCGCGCTGGTGAAGGCATACAAGGGCGACCGCTGGGGCAACCTCGTGTACCGCAAGACCGCGCGCAATTTCGGGCCGATCATGGCCAGCGCCGCGAAGGTCGCGATCGTCCAGGTGTCGGAAGTCGTGCCGCTCGGCGCGCTGAACCCGGAACACATCGTGACGCCGGGCATTTTCGTCCAGCGGATCGTCGAGGTGCCGCAGGCCGCGCACGCGGCCGAGCTGGCCGCCGAACACGCTGCGTCGCAAGCCGCCTGACCCGCCTGGAGAAACCGACATGAAACGACTGACCCGCGATGAAATGGCCAAGCGCGTCGCCCAGGACATCCCCGAAGGCGCGTACGTGAACCTCGGCATCGGCGTGCCGACGCTGGTGGCGAACCACCTCGACCCGAGCAAGGAGATCTTCCTGCACAGCGAGAACGGCCTGCTCGGCATGGGCCCGGCGCCCGCGCCCGGCGAGGAGGACGACGAGCTGATCAACGCCGGCAAGCAGCACGTGACGCTGCTCACCGGCGGCGCGTATTTCCACCACTCGGATTCGTTCGCGATGATGCGCGGCGGCCACCTCGACTACTGTGTGCTGGGCGTGTTCCAGGTGTCGGCGAACGGCGATCTCGCGAACTGGCATACGGGCGCGCCCGATGCGATTCCGGCCGTCGGCGGCGCGATGGACCTCGCGATCGGCGCGAAGCAGGTGTTCGTGATGATGGAGCACCTGACGAAGCAGGGCGAGAGCAAGATCGTCGCGCAGTGCTCGTATCCGGTCACCGGCGTGCAATGCGTGAGCCGCATCTATACGGATCTCGCCGTGCTCGACGTGACGGCCGACGGCCTCGCGGTGAGCGAGATCTTCACCGACCTGTCGTTCGACGAGCTGCAGAAGCTGACCGGCGTGCCGCTGATCGACGCGACGCAAAAGGCCGCCGCCTGAACGGCAAGCGTGCCGGGGCGCGCATTCGAGCGCACGCCGGCACGCTTGGGTAGACAATAGGCGCACGCCGTTTCCCCATTCTGATGCCATGCTCGAAGACAGCGCCCGCCTGACCTCCCTGATCTGCGGCACCGAGCCGCTCAACCGGATCTGGTCGCCCCGCGCGACGATCCAGCGCATGCTCGACGTCGAGGCCGCGCTTGCGCGCGCGCTGGCCGCGCAGCAGGTGATTCCCGCCGCCGCGGTCGCGCCGATCGAACGTGCGTGCGACGCCGGCCGGCTCGATGCCGACGCGCTCGCGCACGGTGCGGCGCTCGGCGGCAATCTTGCGATTCCGCTCGTCAAGCAGCTCACCGCGCAAGTGAAGGCCGACGACCCCGAGGCCGCGAAGTTCGTGCACTGGGGCGCGACGAGCCAGGACATCATCGATACCGCGACCGTGCTGCAGTTGCGCGACACGCTCGACGTGCTCGATCCGCTGCTCGACGAAGCCTGCGCGTCGCTCGCGGCGCTCGCGCGCACCCATCGCGCGACGCCGATGATCGGCCGTACGTGGCTGCAGCAGGCGCTGCCGATCACGCTCGGCCTCAAATTCGCCCAATGGCTCGATGCGCTGCTGCGCCATCGCGCGCGTTTCGCCGAGTTGCGCGAACGCGCGCTCGTGCTGCAGTTCGGCGGCGCGGCCGGCACACTCGCGAGCCTGCGCGAACACGCAGCCGGCGTGAGCGCCGCGCTCGCGGCCGATCTCAAGCTCGCGGTGCCCGCCGTGCCGTGGCATACGCAGCGCGATCGCATCGCGGAAGCGGCGGCGTGCTTCGGGATGCTGATCGGCACGCTCGGCAAGATCGCGCGCGACGTGTCGCTGCAGATGCAGACCGAAGTCGGCGAGCTCGGCGAACCGGCCGCCGCCGGCAAGGGCGGCTCGTCGACGATGCCGCACAAACGCAACCCGGTCGGCTGCGCAGCCGTGCTGACGGCTGCCGTGCGCGCGCCGAACCTCGTCGCGACCGTGTTCGCGGGGATGGTGCAGGAGCACGAGCGCGCCCTCGGCGGCTGGCAGGCCGAATGGGATGCGCTGCCCGACCTCGCCCGCCTGACGGGCGGCGCGCTCGCACAGATCGCGCAGATCGTCGCGGGCCTCGACGTGAACACCGAGCGCCTCGCCGCGAACCTCGACCTCACGCACGGGCTGATCCTCGGCGAAGCCGTGATGCTCGCGCTCGGCGACCGCATCGGCCGGCTCGATGCGCATCACGTCGTCGAGCACGCGTCGAAGGAAGCCGTGCGCACGGGCGCGACGCTGTTCGACGTGCTCGCCGCCGATGCGACCGTGTCGGCCCACCTGTCGCGCGACGCGCTCGCGCGGCTGCTCGATCCCGCACATTACGTCGGCGAGGCGCATGCCTATGTCGACGCCGTGCTCGCGCTGCATGCGGGCGCGCACTAACCAGGAGAACCTTGAGATGCCTTTCGCCACTGTCAACGGCGTGAAACTGCATTACCGGATCGACCGTGCCGCGCGCGACGACGCGCCGTGGCTCGTCTTCTCGAATTCGCTCGGCGCCGACCTGCAGATGTGGGCCCCGCAGATCCGCCCGCTCACGCAGCACTTCAACATCCTGCGCTACGACACGCGCGGCCACGGCCATTCCGACGCGCCGGCCGGTTCGTACACGATCGAGCAACTGGCGGGCGACGTGATCGGCCTGCTCGACCACGTCGGCATCGACTGCGCGCATTTCTGCGGCATCTCGATGGGCGGGCTGACAGGCGCCGCGCTCGCCGCGCGCTACCCGTCGCGCATCGTGCGCGCGGTGCTGTCGAATACCGCCGCGAAGATCGGCTCGCCGGAAGTGTGGGGGCCGCGTGCGCAGAAGGCGCGCGCCGAAGGCATGGCCGCGCTCGCCGACGCCGTGCTGCCGCGCTGGTTCACCGACGCATTCGTCGAACGCGAGCCGCGTCTGTTCGATGCGATCCGCGACACCTTCGTGCATACCGACAAGGACGGCTATGCGGCGAACTGCGACGCGCTGAACGCGGCCGACCTGCGCGAGGAAGTGAAGGGCATCGCGTTGCCGGTGCTCGTCGTGACCGGCGCGAAGGACATGTCGACGCCGCCCGACCAGGGCCGCGCGCTGGCCGCCGCGATTCCCGGTGCGCTGCACGTCGAATTCGACGCCGCGCACATTTCGAACATCGAGTGCACCGGCGGGTTCAACCGCGCGCTGCTCGATTTCCTGACTGCGTGAGGCACCGGCGATGGATGACCAGGAACGTTATGAAGCAGGGATGAAGGTGCGTCGCGCGGTGCTCGGCGACGCGCACGTCGACCGTTCGATCGAGAACCGCACCGAGGTGACCGACGAATTCCAGAACCTGATCACGCGCTATGCATGGGGCGAGATCTGGACCCGCGACGGGCTGCCGCGCCATACGCGCAGCCTGCTGACCATCGCGATGATGGTCGCGCTGAATCGCGGCGAGGAACTGGCGCTGCACCTGCGCGCCGCGCGCAACAACGGCGTGACGCGCGACGAGATCAAGGAAGTGCTGCTGCAGACCGCGATCTATTGCGGCGTGCCGGCCGCGAATTCCGCGTTCCATCTCGCGGACAAGATCTTCAAGGAACAGGATGCGGCCGGTTAAGCGCCGGCGATGATCCGATCGGGCGGCCCGCCGAGGCTGGCGGGCAGTCGTCGATGAAGAGCGCACCGGCAGCGAATCGGTGCGTGAACGAAGGAACGGCGCGGCCACGAGGCCGCGCTTCTTGCATATATCAATGTTGCATGGGACCGGCGCAAGCGCAGACGCGCCCACGCCGGCCGACAAGGAGACTAGCGATGAATCGCGCACCCGTGGTCGATGTCCAGACCTTCATCAACGAGCAGCCGTTCGGCGGCTTTCAATGGCTCGTGTTCCTCATGTGTTTCGTGATCGTGCTGCTCGACGGCTTCGATACGGCCGCGATCGGCTTCATCGCGCCGTCGCTGCTCGGCGAATGGAACCTCACCAAGCCCGATCTCGCGCCCGTGTTGAGCGCCGCGCTGTTCGGCCTCGCGTGCGGCGCGCTCGTGTCGGGCCCGCTGTCCGACCGGCTCGGCCGCCGCTCGCTGCTGCTCGGCTCGGTGTTCCTGTTCGGCGTCGCGTGCCTGATGTCCGCGTTCTCGAACACGATCGGACACCTGACCATCCTGCGCTTCATCACCGGCGTCGGGCTCGGCGCCGCGATGCCGAACGCGGTCACGATGATGGGCGAATTCTGCCCGGACAAGCGCCGCGCGACCGTGATCAACCTGATGTTCTGCGGCTTTCCGCTCGGCGCCGCGTTCGGCGGCTTCCTGGCCGCGTGGATGATTCCGCATTTCGGCTGGCGCAGCGTGCTGGTGCTCGGCGGCGTGACGCCGCTGCTGCTCGGCGTGCTGTTGCTGCTGAAGATGCCGGAATCGGTGCGTTTCATGGTCGCGACCGGTCAGTCCGTCGACAAGATCCGCGCCACGCTCGCACGCATCTCGCGCGACGCGTTGAACGCCGGCTCGTTCGCATTGACCGAAGCCGCACCGCAGACGGGCGGCAAGGGCCTCGGCGTCGTGCTGTCGCGCTCGTACATCGTCGGCTCGGTGATGCTGTGGCTCGCGTACTTCATGGGCCTCGTGATCTTCTACGCGTCGATCAACTGGATGCCGATCCTGCTGAAGGATGCGGGCCTGACGCCGAAGAGCGCGACGCTGATCTCGGCGCTGTTCCCGCTCGGCGGCGTGGGCGCCGTGCTGTGCGGCGTGCTGATGGACCGCTTCAACGCGAACCGCGTGATCGCCGTGTGCTACGCGCTGACGGCGGTGAGCGTGTATGCGATCGGGCAGGCGGCCGGCAATGTCGGGCTGCTGGTGCTGGTCGTGTTCGTGGCCGGCGTGCTGATGAACACCGCGCAGTCGTCGATGCCGGCGCTGGCCGCCGCGTTCTATCCGACCGAAGGGCGCGGCACGGGTGTCGCGTGGATGCTCGGCGTCGGCCGTTTCGGCGGGATCGCGGGGTCGTTCCTCGTCGCCGAGCTGACGCGCCGGCACTTCTCGTTCGCGGGGGTGTTCGCGACGATCGCCATCGCGGGCGTGCTCGCGTGTGTCGCGCTGCTGATCAAGCAGATGGCGCGCCCGCATGGCGTGGCGCAGCCGGCGGGCAAGATCGAGTCGCTCGGGCATTGAGCGGCGTGCGGGCCGGTGCGTTGCATCGGCCCGGCGCGTGATGGATTCGGGCCGGTCGAGAGCAGATCGACCGGCGCACGACGACAGACCGGGCCGCCTTCGCGGCCCGTCGACACTGCGGCCGTCGCACCGTTATTCCTCCGCGTCGTGCTCTTTGACGAAGTTGCGCAGATACGCGCGCAGCGCGGCTTCCCGGCCGCGATGATCGTCATGGTTCGCGGCGCCCATTCCCGCCTCGTCGCCGAACAGCGTCGGCGGCGCGCAGTAGGTGCCGACTTCGATGTTCTCGCGCAGCACGCGGATATCGTGCGTGAGCGGGTGATACTCGGCGATCCAGTGCATACCCTCGATGTGCTCGCCCGCTCTGAGCATTGGCTTCATCGGCAGTCTCCATGCAGAGCAGCGGTGCAACCGCCGAAGCGGTTGCACGCGCCCGTACCGAAAGGGTACGCCTGCATCACGTGAAGCTCAACGGGCGCTCGTGAGCGCTTACTGCGGCAGCAGATGGGCGACGAGCGGGTACAGCGACAGGATCAGCAGCACGGCCATCGTCACGTTGAAGATGCGCAGCGCGCGGGGATTCGACAGGAAGCGGCGCAGGCCGAGGCCGAACGCGGCCCACAGGCTGATGCACGGGAAGCCGATCAGGATGAACAGGATGGCCATCCATGCGGCATTCATTCCATAGTCGGCGGACAGGCGGATCGTCGTCGCGGCGGTCAGTACCATCATCCACGCCTTCGGGTTGACCCACTGGAACGCGGCGGCTTCGATGAACGTCATCGGCCGCGATTTGGCGCCGTGCGCCTTCACTTCGCCCGACGTGCCGATGCGCCACGCGAGGTACAGCAGATAGGCGACGCTCGCCACTTCGAGGAGCGTGTACAGCAGCGGCAGGCGCTTGAACGCTTCGCCGAGGCCGAAGCCGACGCAGAGCATCAGGATCGCGACGCCGATGCTGATGCCGAACAGGTGCGGCATCGTGCGGCGAAAACCGAAGTTGACGCCGGACGCGAGCAGCATCGTGTTGTTCGGGCCGGGCGTGATCGTCGTGACGAGCGCGAACAGCATGCCGGCGGGCAGCGCGCTGAGGGTGAGGAATTCCATCGCGGATTCTCCATTCGGTTCGAGGCTGGGATGGAGTCAGTGTAGCGACGGTTTTCTGTACAGTACCGGTACAGTTAAATTGACGATTGCCGGTACGGGGCGTGGGAGTGCGTGACGGCGGTCGTCAGCACGACGCGAGCACCCGCCAAGGTTCTGCCCATCACAGCCGAACGATGGACCGCTAACGTTCTTGCGATTCGTTGGGCGCAGGCGTCACGGCGGGCGGCAACGGGCGATTCGCGATCTCTATCGCTTCAGTTCGCGGCACACCCAAGGTCTGCAACAGGGATGAAGCTGCCCGTTCGGCAAAGCCGTTCTGACTGTACCCGATCATGTTCAACATGTCGGTAACCGGCTTCTCGTCCGCATCGAATCGGAGCTCGATCGCAATGGCGGTCAGTACCGCGCCCCCGACCGTGATCACGCTCATCAGCGGGTCGCTTGCCGAGAACCTCCCCGCGAGGATGCCTTTCTGAATATCCCTCAACAACCGCGGTCCGAGGCCGCGGCTGAGCGCTCGCATGGACAACCCCTCGCGCAGGAGAAATTGTCCCCAGACCGGCTCGCTTCTGGCTCGCAGCAATGTATGGCGCAGCGACACGGAAATGATCTCGGCCGGGTCGGTGAGGCCGCCTGCGATGCGGTCCAGGGTATCCGCGAACTCCTCGAACACGATTTCCAACACCGCGGCATGAATCGCCTCTTTCGATTCGAAGTGGTTGTAGAACGACCCGAAACCCACGTCCGCGGCTTCCGTAATTTCATTGATCGCGACGCCTTCCATCCCCTTTTGCGCCATGAGTACAAAGGCGGCATCCAGCAGGCGCGCGCGCGTCTCGCGCTTGCGGCGCGCGCCCCGCGGCTCGCGAACCTCGGGGCTCGACGGCGCTTGCCCGTTCGAGACGGCCGGCGACGGTGTTCTGGTGCGACGGGAAGAAGTGTTGGGCATCGGCGTGCGCATGGTTTCGGTGTTCGAGTATACGTTCGAACGTCAAAATTGACAAAGTTATCAGTTATGACTTTAATGTCATCAAGGCGGCCGGCAGTGGCCAGTCCCGAGAATGGGAGACGGAACGGTGGTGGAGACAAAACTGACGTGCGAGCCGGGCGTCCATGAAGGCAACGACAACGCGAACTGTGCCGGCGGCCGCGACTTGCCGTCGGAGGTAGACGTGCTCGTGGTGGGCTGCGGTCCCGTCGGCGCGGCGATCGGTGCGCTTCTCGGCCGGGACGGCGTGCGCGTGCTCGTCGTCGACAGGGCGGCGGAGATCTTCATGGCGCCGCGTGCGATCGCGCTCGACAACGACGCGCTTCGCATCCTGCAGTACGTCGGGGTGAACGAAGCCGACCTCGATACGGTGGCGATTCCGTACGTCAGGATGCGCTCGCCCTGGTTCGGCGAGTTCGGGCGCATCAATACGCTGGGGAGCATCGACGGCCATCCGAAGCTCGTGACGTTCTATCAACCGGACCTGGAGCGATGCTTGCGTGCCCGACTGGCCGCGCACCGCACGGCCCGAATGGCGCTCGGTGTGACGCTCGTCTCGCTCGACGAGCACGCCGACCACGTCGCCGCCACGCTCGACAGCGGGCCGGGCGCACGGCACGTCGTGCGCGCCCGCTACGTCGTCGGTGCCGACGGCGCCAGCTCGATCGTGCGCCAGCTGATCGGACAGGATTTCAAAGGCAAGACGTTCGCGGAGGACTGGTTGATCGTCGATGCGCGAAACGTGCGCCGACCCATCGACCATGTCGAGTTCATCTGTGACCACCGGCGACCGACGCCTCATATGACCGCACCCGGGGGGCGCGAGCGTTGGGAGTTCATGCTCCATCCTGACGAGACGCGCGAAGAGATGGAATCCGACGAACGCATCCGCGAACTGCTCGCGCCGTGGGGTGGCATCGAGGACATGGTGATCGAACGCAAGGCCGTGTACCGTTTTCATGCCCGAACCGTCACGACGTTCAGCAAAGGGCGCGTTTTTCTCGCGGGCGACGCCGCCCATATCACGCCGCCGTTCGTTGGCCAGGGGCTCGTCGCCGGCCTGCGCGATGCCGCGAATCTCGGCTGGAAACTGGCGTGGGTCGTCAAAGGCCACGCAACCCCGCAAATTCTGGATTCCTACGATCGGGAACGCCGACCGCACGCCAAGGCGATGATCGGCGTCGCGAAATTCATGGGCAAGCTCGTGATGCCGCGAAACGCCGGGATCGCGTTGTTCACGCATGGTCTGATGCGATTGACGCGGCTCGTTCCGCCGCTACGGAATCATTTCGACGAACTCGGGATCAAGCCGAAGAATGCGTTCCGGAGCGGTCTGTTCGTCCCCGGCCATTCGTCCACGCGGCTCGTGCGCGGTGCAGCCCTGCCGCAGGGATGGCTGCGCAGGCACGATGGGACGATCCGCCTGAGCGACGACGTGTTCGGTACTGGTCTCGCGCTGATCGGATTCGGACGGGATCCGGGCGTCGAGCTCGACGCCGGCGCGCGAGCCGCGCTGATCGCGGCGGGCGGCGTCGTGGTGCAGGTGATGCACCGCGGGCAGCGCCTTCATCGCATCGAGGACGACGGATGGGAGGACCTGGACGGTACGTTCATGCCGGGTGTCGTGCGGTTTGGCTGGGCGGCCGTGATTCGGCCGGACAAAACGGTCCTGCACGAAGGCCCGGTGGCCGACTCGACCCGTCTGGTTCTCGAATCCCTGCGATTGCTTGGTGCGCGCACCGCGTTGTCGCCGCTGTCCGATCACATTGCCCAGCCGATTTCCTGAGGCCCCCATGAAGCTTACGACTGCACAACCCGCACGGAGTCCCCAGCCGACGACGAAGGCTCGGGCGCTTTCCTACCTGATGTTCGAGCGTCCCGATCTCGAACGGGCCGAACGATTTCTCAACGACTTCGGCCTGCGGACGGTATCCCGTGACGGCGAACATTTGTTCCTTCGAGGCACGGCCGCCACACCGTTCTGCTACGTCGTCCGGCGGGCTGAAAAAAACCGGTTCGTCGGCTTCGGGCTTGAAGTGGACGGCATCGACGCGCTGCGAAAGCTTGCCGGCGTGCCGGGCGCGTCGGACGTGGCGCCGTCGCCGTGGCCCGGTGGCGGCCATCGCGTCACGCTCGTCGATCCGTCGGGTTTTCGTGTCGACGCGGTCGCGGGACAAGCGCGGGCCGGCGCCCTGCCGCACCGGTCGGCGTTACCGTTCAACTCCCCCGATTCCGTCGTTCGCGTGAACGATACCCAGCGTGCGCCGCTGGCGGCGCCGGAAGTGATTCGCCTCGGTCATGTCGTGCTCGAACTCGCCGATTTCCAGGCGACTTGTGCGTGGTACACGTCTCACTTCGGTTTCATCCCGAGCGACGTTCAGGTGTTGCCGGATGGATCGCCCGCCGTCGCGTTCTTGCGGCTCGATCGCGGGGCGACCCCCACGGATCACCATACGCTGGCATTGGCACAGGGGTTCGCAGCGCTTTACAGCCACTCGGCATTCGAGCTGGTGGACGCGGACGCCGTGGGGATCGGGCAGCGTGTGCTGAGCGAAAAAGGATGGACGCACGCATGGGGAATGGGTCGCCACATTCTCGGCAGCCAGGTCTTCGATTATTGGCAGGACCCCTGGGGCGACAAGCACGAACACTATTGCGATGGGGACATGTTCACGGCGGACGTGGCGACGGGCATCCATGAAGTCAGCCGTGAAGCGATGTCGCAGTGGGGCCCGCGGATGCCGCGCAGCTTCACCAAACCGAAGATCACCGCCGCCAGCATCGCATCGCTCATCCGAAACCTCCGGGCCAGTCCGGACGTCACGTTCGCGAAGCTGCGCACGCTCGCGAAGCTGTTTGCGTGACCTTCATCTTCACTCAGACCTGTTCGAGGCATCTTCATGGCATTGCACGTCTTGCACTACCGGCATCAGGGGCGCGCCCAATGGGGCGTGGTGAGGCATCACCGGATCACGCCGATACCGGGCGACTACCCGACGACCGGCGAATTCGTGCGCGCACATCGGATCGATGACCTCGCCGCGCTCGACGGAGAAACGATTCCCGAATCGGACGTCGAGTGGCTGTCGCCGGTCACGCGCAATCAACGGTTCGTTTGCCAGGGCGCCAACTATCGCCAGCACATGATCGAGTCCGGCATGAATCCGGATGCGAAGTCATTCAACATGATCTTCACGAAGGCGACGAGCTGCATCGTCGCCGCCGATTCCGACGTCATCCGGCCGCAACATGTGCGGTTTCTGGACTACGAGATCGAACTGGGGCTCGTGCTTCGCCGCGATATCACGTCCCGGCAAGCCATCACGGACAAGAACCTGCACGAGTACGTCGCGGGCCTCGTGATCGTCAACGACTATTCCGCCCGCGATATCCAGATTCCCCAAATGCAGTTTTACAAGGGGAAAAGCTATCGGACGTTCGGGCCGGTCGGGCCGTATCTGTGCCTGCTGGAGGCCAGCGATATCGCACGGCTGCACGCGCTGACGCTGACACTGACCGTGAACGGGGACGTGCGGCAGAGCGATTCGACGGGGAACCTCGTGTACGGTCCGGCCGAAACGCTCACGGAACTTTCGGGTGTTCAGGATCTGAACGCCGGTGACTTGCTTGCAACCGGCACGCCGTCCGGGTGCGCGCTCAGCATTCCGTCGCCGGCGAAGCAACGAATTGCCGCGTTGCTGCCGGAGCACATGAAGTGGCGGATTTTCACGAAGGTTCAAGCCGCGCGCCCGCAGTACCTGAAGGCCGGGGATCTGGTCGAGTCGCGGATCCGGAGCAGGGACGGGGCGATCGACCTCGGTGTGCAACGCAACCGAATCGTGGACGAGCTCGCATGAACGCCATCGCAACCGAAGCGGACGTGCTTCGGATCGAAAACCAGGGGCCGCCCGCCGACCTCCCGGCCAGCACTTACGAGATGATCGGCCGTGGTGCGGCGATCGACCCGACCGCGCCGGCCTTGTCGTTTTTCCTGCGCGCCGACGATCATCGCAAGCCATTGCGCTGGACCTATGCGGCGCTTCTGCGGGATATCACCCGCGCCGCGAACATGTTTTCGCGCCTCGGTATCGATCGCCACGCGGTGGTCGCCTACGTGCTGCCGAATTTGCCGGAAACGCATTTCGTCATCTGGGGAGGCGAAGCGGCCGGGATCGTGTGCGCGATCAATCCGTTGCTGGAGGGGCCGGCGATCGCATCGCTGCTCAAGGCCGCAAACGCAAAGGTGCTGGTGACGCTGGCGCCTTTTCCGGGAACGGATATCTGGTCGAAGATCCAGCCCGTCCTGAGCGAGGTGCCGTCGCTGCAAAGCCTCGTCCTGATCGATCTGGCCGAGCGCGTGCAGGGGTGGCGCCGCATTGCCGCACGCGCGATGCAGCGTCGCGAATGCAAACGGTTGCACGGGCGCGCCGGCGTGCGCGGCGCCGTTCCGCGCCACGTCGCGATCCACGATTTCGACAGTGCGATGTCGCGTGAATCCGGCGATTCGCTGCTGATCCCACGGCGTTTCGAAGCCGACGACATATCGTCCTACTTCTGTACGGGCGGCACCACGGGATTGCCGAAAATCGCGATTCGCCGGCACGGCAACGAGGTGGCCAATGCCTGGAGCGTCGGGCAGGTCGTCGGCGCCGGGATGGGTCCGGGGAAGACCGTGTTCTGCGGACTGCCGCTGTTCCATGTCAATGCCGTGCTGGCAACCGGCCTGGTGCCGTTCTCGCGCGGCGCACATGTGGTGCTGGGTACGCCACAGGGCTATCGCGGCGACGGCGTCGTCAAACGATTCTGGGAAATCGTCGAGCACCACGAGATCAATTTCTTCAGCGCGGTGCCGACCTTGTATTCGGCGTTGCTCGACGTGCCCGTCGACGGCCGGAACATCGACTCGCTGGAATATGGGCTGTGCGGTGCCGCGCCGATGCCCGTGGAAGTATTCCGCACGTTCCAGGATCGCACCGGGGTCCGGATCCTCGAAGGCTACGGGCTCACCGAGGGCGCCTGCGTCAGCAGCGTCAATCCGCCAGGCGGCGAACGGCGTCTCGGTTCGATCGGCTTGCGCATCCCCGGCCAGATGATGAAGGCGGTGATACTCGACGACGCCGGCCGCTATGTGCGCGATTGCGTCGAGAACGAAGTCGGTGTGCTGACGATTTCCGGGCCGAACGTGTTCGCGGGCTATCTTCAGGAAGATCAGAACAAGAGCCTGTGGCTCGATCTCGGCGACGGCCGGCAGTGGCTCAACACCGGGGACCTCGCGCGACGCGATGCGCAGGGCTACTTCTGGCTCACGGGCCGCCGCAAGGAGCTCATCATCCGGGGCGGTCACAACATCGATCCGGCGACGATCGAGGAACCGCTGCACCGCCACCCGGCCGTGCAAATCGCTGCGGCAATCGGACGTCCCGACGTGCATGCTGGCGAGCTGCCGGTCGCGTACGTGCAGTTGAAAGCCGGCGCAACGGCAACCGAGACGGAGCTCGACACGTTCATACGCGGCATGATCGGCGAGCGCGCCGCGATACCGAAGCGGATTCATATCGTCGATGCGATGCCGCTTACGGCGGTCGGCAAGATCTTCAAGCCCGAACTCAAACGATGGGAGACGTTCGACGCGCTGGTCTCCGCGCTGAAGGATGCCGGCGTCGAGGGTGCGCGGGTGAGCATGGTGGACGACCCGTCGCGCGGGCTCACCCTGCATGTGGCGCTGAGCGATCACGCGCAGACAGCGAAGGCCCATACGGTGATGGGCCGCTTCCCGTTCGCCTTTTCGACTTCCGTGGAACCCGAACATCACTGATTGTCGATTCCCGGAACGTTCGGCATTGAATTGAGCAAATAGATTCGGAATCCGAATCTATGGAGCGGGAATTTCGCTTGACGAAGCAGCACCCGACGTTTTTGGCGTCGCGCGTCACACGCGCGGGAACAGCCCGCAAGTCATGCGTGGCGCACGGCGATGAAGACAGGTTTCACGATTCTTGAACACCAACACCAAAATCTGGAGACAATCATGAAACGAATCAGTGCAGGAGCCGTCGTATTGGTCGCGGCCATCTCTGGCGCGCATGCGCAATCAGCCGGTCAGTGGGTGGTCAGTGCCGGTTGGTCCCACTTTGCCCCGCAGGGATCGGCGGATCCGCTGACCCTCAATGCACTCGGCCAGTCGCAAGTGATGACCGGCAGCGGCGGGGACATCGCAAGCGGCGATACGTTCGGACTGACCGCAACGTACTTCCTGACCGACCATATCGCGGCGACGACGGTCATGGGCTTTCCGCCGACCTGGCACTTGAACGGCGCAGGCACGCTCAGCGGTTTCGGCGAGCTGGGGACCGCGCGGGCCTGGAGTCCGGCGATCATCTTCAACTACTACTTCGGCCAGCCGAATGCACGGTTCAGGCCGTATCTGGGCGCCGGCGTCACCTACACGTGGTTCAGCAACATCAAGCTCAGCAATCCCGTTTCCACCGGCCAGATCTATTTCTCGCCGACCGTCGGGACCGCGCTCGAGGGACCGACATCCGTGTCGCTCAGTCATTCCTTCGCGCCCGTCGTCAACGGCGGCCTGACGTACAACATCGATTCGCACTGGTCGATCAACGCGTCGGTCGCGTATTCGTGGGTATCGACACGCGCCACGCTCACCACCCGGTCCTCCGTCGGCACGGTCACGAGCACCAGCAAATTCCGGGTCAATCCGATCGTGACGTTCCTGTCGGTCGGATACCGCTTCTGAATCGCATTGCCCGGGACACGGCGCACGCACGTTGCAGTCGCCGCGCTGCGTGCGACGTGATGATTGCCGCCGAGATTCGGCGGCGCATGGGCCGGCCGCGGACGCTTCCTCGTCCCTTGCTCGCGACATGCTTCGAGTGCGGTCGGAGCATGAAGGATTGCTGACCAGAACGATGAATATGGCCCACACAAGGTGCGGATGATGACAGTGACATCGAAGGAGACGGGTATTCGCTCGGCGTGGTACCGGTTCATCCGGACGATCTGCCTGGATACTTATTGGCGCCCCGCTATCCGCCCCTTCCAACACTTGAACCACAGCCTCGCAGCCCCGACCCCGCCCGCGACCGGAATCCGCGGCAACAGAAACGGATCGTCGGCAGCGCCGGCGCATCCGCGTCGAGTCGTCGTTGCGTTGCCGTAACCGGCAGCGATGACTTGATCGCGCACGCGCGCGTCGAGATTGCCGTACGGATAGCAGAACGATTCGACACATTGCCCGCTCAGCATTTCGAGTTGCCGCTTCGATTCGGTAAGCTGAAAGTCCGAATCAGGCGCCGGCACATACGACAGCGCGACGTGGTCGAGCGTATGCGAGCCGATTTCATGGCCGTGGTCGCGCCACGCGAGCATGTCCTCGCAGGTCATCAGCGGCGAGCGCGTGGTCGGCGCGCCCGCGTCCCAGTCGTTCGCGCCGCCGAACCGGCCGGCGACGAAGTAGCAGGTCGCGGTGAATCCGAGCGCATCCAGCACGGGCATCGCATGCGTCAGCACGTTGAGAAAGCCGTCGTCGAACGAAATGCCGAAGACCTTGCCCTGCCGCTCCCCGCGCAGGTACGGCTGCAGTTCGCGCACGCTCAGGCCGCGGTAGCCGAGCCGCCGGAACAGCGTCATCTGGCGGCGGAACGCGTCGGGCGCGACGCTCAGGCTGCGCAGCCGGTCGGTCGGCGGCGGCAGCGGACGGATCTGGTGATACATCAGGATCGGATAGCGTGGGGTGCGCGCAAGCATCGGCGGGTCGCAGGAAAGCGGGATTACGCGGCCTTGCGGAAAATCCGCAGGGTCTTGAAGTCGCCGACCTCGACGAAATCGGCATTGGCGGCCCACCGCGCGATGATCGGTTCAGCCTTTCGATACGCCGACGATCCGGTGTAGAACAACAGATGGCCGTTGGGCGCGGTATGGCGCGCGAACAGGTCGAGCACCGCTTCGTCGGTCTTCGCGCCGTAGCGGCTGTTCGCTTCGTCGCGGAATTCGCACAGATGGAACAGCGTGACGACGTCGAACGTCGGCAGCAGGCGCGAATGGCTCGTATAGATGTCGCCGAAATACGCGAGGTAGGTCTTGCTCACCTCCGGTTGCCGCGTGACGAGATCGACATACGACTTGTATTCCTTCGGCGATGCCGTCACGCCGAAGACGGTGTTGTTCAGGTGCGGCCGCGCGCATTCGATGCCGACATGGTGGTGGCCGCCGGTGCCGAAGTGATAGATGCGGATGCCCTTGAGGTGCACGGATTCCAGCCATTCGACGAAGTGCACGTCACACGGACATTCCTGCGTGCGCAGGTCCCAGTACTTCTTCCAGATATTCAATGCCATTTCGTGGATCTCAAGGAAGTCACCCAGCGGTACGGGTTGTGTCGAATCGACTTCTGATAGACGGACAAGGTCGCGTCGACGAACGCGTCGAACGAAAATTCGCGCTTGCCTTTCAGCCGCGCGCTGCGCCCCATCGCGCGGACGCAGCCGGGTTCCTGCACGATCGCGCGCAGGATCGCTTCGATCGCCGCGGGCTCGCGCGGCGGGACGACCCAGCCGTCCACGCCCGGCTCGACGTTCTCGGGCAGCCCGCCCACGCGCGTCACGATCGCCGGGCAGCCGAGCGACATCGCTTCGCGGCACGCATACGACAGGCTCTCGTGGTACGACAGCACGAACGACACGTCGATGATCGAGAACGGCGCCCACACGTCGTCGAGCCGTCCGGTGAACGCGGTGCGCGACGCCATGCCGTGCCGCGCGAGCTGTTCGCGCTGCTCGCCGGACGGCTCCGCGCCGATCAGCAGCACGCGAAACCGCTCGCGCTCGGCTTCCGGCAGGCGGCCCAGCGCCGCGATCAGGTCCATCCAGCCTTTTTCGGGCGTGGTGCCGGCGCTGCTGCCGAGCACGATCGCCTCCGCGCCGGACGCGCCGAACAGCGCGATCTTGCGGCGGCGGATCTCGTCGCCGGCCAGTCGTTCGGCGGCCGGCCGGCGCACGCCGTGCTTGACCACCGTGACGTTGCCGTACGGCGAGCGCAGCGCGAGCATGCTGGCGACGTAGTCGCTGACCGCGATCGTATGGTCGGTGGCCAGCCGCGCACGCAGCACGTTGCCGAGGCTGTCGGCGCGATAGGTGTTGTGCTTGGTCAGCACGATCGCGGGCCGATACCGGCAGCCGAGCAGTGCCAGCATCACCTGCCTGTGATCGGCGGCCCCGTTCACATGGATCACGTCGAAGCGCTCGGCGGCGATCCGCTGGCGCAGCCGGAGAATCTCCCGGCACAGCCGGTTCCAGCGCGGCTTGAATTCCATGTCGAAAATCGCCACGTCGGGACTGTCCTTCAACAGTCGCGACAGGCGGCTGCCTTCCGGCGACGCGACGGTCACGCGGTGATGGCGGCTCATCGCGACGGCGAGATCGCGCACGTAGGTGTCCTGGCCGCCGCCGTAATCGCCGTGGAAGTTGGTGTACAGAATGTTCATCACGATGCCGCTTTTTTATCGATCCGTCATTTCAGAGGAATACTGATGAAATGCCGGACTCGACCTGATGGAAGCCATGGCGCGAACGCGGTGCCGCGTTTCCGGCCCGGGATTGCGCATCGACGTCGGTGCACGGCGCCAATGCGAATCATTTCCAAATATTACAGATCGTTTACGTGCCGTAGTGTCGAGGTCTGCGCATCTTTGTGAGAATCTGTCGTGATCGCTGGATCGTGTCGCCCGGTGCGTGACGATCTCCCGCGATCGCGATTTCGATTGCAACGATGGCGCCGGATTTGATTCGGGTCGATGTCTTCCCTATAATGCGACGATTTAGTCCGGTTATTTCGGGAAGCATGGCGCGTACACGGAACGAAAACCTTCATCAGCAGCGCCGCGAGCAGATCCTGACCGCGGCCGCCCGGGTCTTCAAGGCCAAGGGGTTCCACGGCGCGCGCACGGAAGATATCTGTGCGGCGGCCGACATGAGCGCGGGCGCGGTGTTCCGGTATTTCGCCGACAAGCGCGAGATGATCGACGCGATCATCGCGGTCGAGGTCGAGCGTTATACGCAGGACTTCAACCGCATCCTCAGCAGGGAGGGGCTGCTTGGACTGGCCGGCATCACGGCCGACGAGCTGGCCGGGATGATGGCGCAAGGCGATGACGGCCTCGGTGTCGACAGCTGGCTCGAACTGGCGCGCGATGCCGAACGCCGCCCCGATATCGTCGGGCTCGACCGGAAGATGCGCGCGGATCTTGCGGCGCTGCTGGCGCGCGGCCAGGCCGAAGGCTGGGTCCGGCCATCGCTGGATCCCGCCGGTGCGACGAACATCGTCTTCGCGCTGTTCAACGGCCTGTGGCTCGACCGCAGCCTCGGCACGTCCGTCGACATGAAACAGACGGCCGCCGCGCTCGGCGATTTCTTCCGCACCTACGTGCTGGTTGCCTGACGCCCGACGCCACCGGCGCGCATCGCGTCGACACGTTCGCCGCGGCCTTCCGGCAAGCCGCGCGCTATCCGATCCGCTGAAATCCCCCGGCATCCGGCCGCACCGGAAGCGAGCCGGACCGCGGCACCTGCCCTTTCCCGACGACATCAGGACGCAAATCAACCCGCGGCGCTTTCAGATTTGAAAGCCGGCTCGCCGTTTGCGTTAGAATGCCCCCCCTTGTCCGCCCGGGTGACCGCCCGAAGTGGACAGGTCGCCCGCTTGGAGACACAGGTTTCGATTCGCAGCCGGACGCGAATGATGGGCCAGCCGTTAGCAACATACGCTTTGTAATTTGGATCACTAATGAAAAAGAAGCACAACATTACCAGGTACATCGTTGTCGCGATGATTCTTGGCATCGCCGTGGGTTACGCCTGCCATAGCGCGTTTCCCGACCCGAAGATGGCGAAGGAGGTCGCCGGGTACGTGTCGTTGCTGTCCGATGTGTTCCTGCGCCTGATCAAGATGATCATCGCGCCGCTGGTGTTCGCGACGCTGACCGTCGGCATCGCGCAGATGGGCGACGGCAGCGCGGTGGGCCGCGTGGGCGTCAAGGCGTTCGGCTGGTTCTTCATCGCGTCGTTCACGTCGCTGCTGCTCGGCCTGCTGACCGCGACGCTCCTGCAGCCGGGCAGCCACCTGAGCCTGCCGCTGCCGCCGTCCGATGCGGCGCTCAACCTGAAGACGGGCGCGTTCACGCTGAAGGATTTCGTGGTGCACCTGGTGCCGAAGTCGATCGCCGAGGCGATGGCGAACAACGAAATCCTGCAGATCGTCGTGTTCTCGATCTTCTTCGGCACCGCGCTGTCCGCGCTCGGCGACGCAGGCAAGCGCCTGACCGGGGTGATCGAGGATCTCGCGCAGGTGATGCTGAAGGTGACGGGGGCGGTGATGTGGTTCGCGCCGGTCGCGGTGTTCGCGGCGCTCGCGTCGACGATCACGACCGAAGGGCTCGGCATCCTGCTCACGTTCGCGAAGTTCATGGCCAGCTTCTACCTGGCGCTCGCGCTGCTCTGGGCCGTGCTCACGCTGGCCGGCGTGACGTTCCTCGGCAAGCGCGCGTTCACGCTGATCCGGCTGATTCGCGAGCCGTTCCTGCTGTCGTTCGCGACGGCCAGCTCCGAGGCCGCGTATCCGAAGCTGCTGGACGCGCTCGACCGCTTCGGCGTGAACCGCAAGATCTCGAGCTTCGTGCTGCCGATCGGCTATTCGTTCAACCTCGACGGCTCGATGATGTACTGCACGTTCGCGGTGCTGTTCATCGCGCAGGTGTACGGCATCCATCTGCCGCTCGGCACGCAGATCACGATGTTGCTGATGCTGATGGTGACGTCGAAGGGGATGGCGGGCGTGCCGCGCGCGTCGCTGGTCGTGATCGCGGCGACGCTCAACCAGTTCAACATGCCCGAAGCCGGGTTGCTGCTGATCATGGGCGTCGACATGTTCCTCGACATGGGGCGTTCGGCCACCAACGCCGTCGGCAACTCGATCGCGGCGGCCGTGGTCGCGAAGTGGGAAGGGCAGCTCGACGCGCCGCGCGACGACGACGATTCGGACGGTGCGCGCGTAGCCGAGGCGAAGGTGCGGGAAACGTCGGCATGACGCGTGGCAACGCGGCGGCGCAACGCCGCGTTGCCCAACCCGCGGCAAATGACATTCGCCGGCCCGGATTCGATACGGATTCGGGCCGGCGATGTGTTTTGGGGCGGCGGCTTGTCCCGATGTTGCCGAAATGGCATTCGCCGTTTCAATCGATCGACGTCGAATCGGCGGCGATATTCCGACAGGCGCTTGCCTGATTTTCCCCATTCCCGATCCGGCGCGTAAGTGACCATTCACTGACGGGCGGCGGCGCTCGCCGCAAGCATGGGGCGATTCGCAATTTTTTTCGATTTATATGACGTTATTCTCGCGCTGCGCATGATCGAATGCATGCCGTATGTCATACCGACTGCGCCGGATGATTCGGGGAAGAATTGACATCTCGCGGGCTTCAAGCCATCTGGCCGGCCGATCCCTCATGTGAATGACTACCCTGTTCAGGAGAGCATCCGTCATGGTCGCCAGAAAACGCATCCAGGCCGCGCTCGTTGCCGCGGCAATCGCCGCATGTGCACCCGCTGCTCATGCAGCCAACACCACCGACTGGCTCGCGAATACGTACGGCACGCTCGCCGCGCACGTCGGCAACGTCGCGCGCGCGATGTGGGTCGCCCCCGAAGGCGTGATCTACACGGCGTCGATGTGGGACGAGGATGAGGGCGGCGTCGCGATCTACCAGAACGGCAAGAGCATCGGCTCGATTGGCGCGCATTCGGAATTCCAGGGCAGCGCGATCACCGGCAATGCAACGTCGCTGTTCGTCGCGCTGCAGCCCGGCAAGACGTACGGCAGCGGCGCGGTGGGGCGCTACAGCCGCGCGACGAAGGTTCGCGATCGTGTCATCCAGATCAGCGCGGCGACCAACCAGCCGCGCATCGATGTCGTCACCGGGCTCGCGACGGCCGGCTCGCTGCTCTATGCGAGCGACTTCTACGGCAATCGCGTGCGCGTATTCACGACCGACGGCGTGTGGCAGCGGGACATCGGCGTGTCGGCGCCGGGCGCGCTCGCGGTGGACGGCGCGGGCAACGTGTGGGTCGCGCAGAAAAGCGCCGGCTCGATCGTCGGCTTCAGTCCGACCGGCGCGCTGCTGAATACGATCCGGATGCCGGCCGGCTCGCATCCGTCGGCGCTGCATGTCGATGCGGCGGCCGGGCAACTGCTGGTGGGCGACGAAGGCCCCGACCAGAACATCAAGCGTTATTCGATATCGGGCCAGCCTGCGCTGGCCGGCACGTTCGGCGTGCGCGGCGGCTATCTCGACACGACGACGGGCATCAAGGGGCAGGTCGGCCCGCAACGCTTCACGCGCATCGTCGGGATCGGCAAGGACACCGGCGGCAACCTCTATGTGCTCAACAATCCGTGGGGCGGCAGCTGGGATCTCGGGCGCAACGGCGCGACCGACATTCATGCGTACGGCAGCAACGGCAACCTGCGCTGGACGCTGCAATCGCTGAACTTCGAAGGCATCGCCGCGCCGGACCCGGTCACGGACGGTGCGCTGTTCTACGGCGGCACGCATATCTACAGCGGCAGCGCGGGCGGCAAGTTCGTCGCGAATACCGTCGATCCGTTCACGTACCCGTCGGATCCGCGCATCAACATGAGCGACATGCAGCGCGACGAGCACTTCGGGCTGATCACGTCGGTCGGCGCGAACCGGATCCTCGTCGCGGCCGGCCAGAATCCGCCGATTTTCTACTTCTATCACTTCAACGCGGCGAACGGCTACATCGCGATTCCGGACGGCTCGATTCCGGGCCCCGCGTTCAACACGACGCAACGCGTGACGGGCGGCTTCAGCGTCGACAGCCAGGGCGGCGTGTGGGCCGGCCTCGACAAGACCGGCGCGATCACGCATTACCCGCTGACCGGCTTCGACGCGGATGGCAAGCCGTCGTGGGGGCCGGGTGTCGCGACCCGTATTCCGGCCAGCATCCAGCCGCTCACGCGCATCGTGTATCTCGCGGACAGCGACACGATGGTGCTCGCGCAGGGCGCGCTCGGCAGCAACGACTGGACGTCGATCGGCACGCGCATCGAGGTGTATCACGGCTGGCGCGCAGGCAATACGACGAAGCCGGATCCGGTGATCACGCTGCCGCACAGCGGCGCGAAATCGATCGACGCGGCGGGCAACCACCTGTTCGTCGGCTACTGGTTCAGCAGCAGCGGGCCGCTGTGGCCGAACGTCGACGCGTTCAACCTCGCCACCGGCAAGCTCGACACGACGCTCGTCAACACGAGCCCCGCGACGGTCGACACCAGCAGCGCGATCGATGCGATGTACAGCATCCGCGCGTACCGCCGGTCCAACGGCGAGTACGTGGTGATGAAGAACAACGTGAAGGGGAACAGCATCACCGTGTACCGATGGACGCCCTGACGGGCTGAACGTGCTGGTGCGGTCGCTTCGGGCCGCGGCCGCGGACGGAAAGTCGTGAAGACCATCGGCGCATTCTCTCGGGATGGTTGCGCAACGCGCATGCAATGAACGGTGGGCACACTGCGTGCCGCACCGCGGTGGCCAGCCGCCCCAACCTCCCGACGCGCAAACGCGGTTCCGTGCACAATGACAGCGGCACCCGCGGACGCTGCGCGGGCGTGCCCGATGAACGGGCGCGGCTGCCGCTGCCGCGTTTCTTATGCTCGAAGTGACAACCCCGATGAAAATGAAAACGACACCGAACCGCCTGTTGACGATCGTTGCGCTGGCCGGCGCACTGAGCGGCCCTGTCCACGCCCAGACGGCGGCGACCGTCGCGACCGTCAACGGCACGCCGATCACGCAGACCGACGTCGATACGCTGCTGCGCGCGTCCGGTCAGCCCGATTCGCCGCAGATCCGCCAGGCGATCAAGAATCAGCTGATCACGCGCGTGCTGGTTCAGCAGGCGGCCGAAAAGGCGAACTACGCGGACAAGCCCGAGGTCAAGGCGGCGATGCAGCAGGCGAAGGTGACGGCCGAGGTGCAGCTGTACCTGCGCGACCACGTGAAGCCGGAGCCGGTGACCGACGAGCAGGTCAAGGCGCGCTATGACGAACTCGTCGCCGCGCTCGGCAAGAACGAATTCAAGCCGCGTTTGATCGTCGTCAAGGATCCGGTCGCGGCGGCGACCGTGCTGAGCGAGCTGAAAGCGGGCAAGTCGTTCGACGGGCTCGCGCGCCAGTACAGCGTGGCGCCGAGCCGCGATACCGGCGGCGAGCTGCCGTGGGTGAGCTTCAACACGCCGGCGGTGGAAGGCAAGACGGCCGGATTGCCGCTGCCCGTCGCGCAGGCGCTCGAGAAGCTGTCGGTCGGCGCGGTGACGAAGGATTCGATTCCGGTCGATGGCGTGCGGGCGATCGTGAAGCTGGATGCGAAGCGGCCGACGCAGGTGCCGGGCTTCGAGACCGCGAAGCCGACGCTTCAGCAGCAACTGCAGGCGATCGCGGCCGAGAAGGCGAGTGCGCAGATGATCGGCAATCTGCTGAAGGACGCGAAGATCACGCAGTAATGGCCATGCGATGGCGTCGACATGACGCGCGTCACGCGTGCCAGACCATGCTCGCGCTCGTGTCGGTTGCCGACGCGACGCGAAAGCCGAGCCGTTCGTAGAGCCGCCGCGCCGGGTTGCCGTGCAGCACGCTGAGCGATACCGGCACGCGCGCGTGCGCCGCGTCGGTCAGCAATGTGTGCAGCACGGCTTCGCCGATTCCCTGGCCCTGGCGCGCGGGGAGAATCTGGATCTGATGGACGTGCCATTCGCTGGCGGCGCGTGTCACCTTCAGCAGGCCAATGGCATCGGCGCCTTCACAGACGATCATCGCGTCGTCGAAGTTCGCGCGGATGCGGCGGTCGTGCGCTTCATCGTCGGTCGGCGCGCCGACGCGCTGCAGATGCTCGGTCATCGTGAGTCGACGGAGCGTCAGCAGGAACGGGAGATCTTCCTGGGAGGCAGCACGCAGATGGATCGCGGGTTTCATCAGTGATGAGAGGTTGCGTCGGGCGCGAGGCTTTGGTGCGGATCACATGCCCGGCAACCGAATTTGCAGGCCGGCCGGGCGATGTTCGAGGACATCCGTGACCTCGTATTCGGTTTTTGCCCCGTCCGAAGTTTGCCACTGCTGCATACGGACATTGCACAAGAGCACGTCTCCCTTGCTGAAACTGATCTGGCTGTTGTTCACGCGCGACAGGAAGCCGGCATCGGTGATCGTCGCGTGAATCGTCGACGTGCCGTCGTACAGGCGCCACTTGTTGTCGTCCTTGAACGCGAGCGACACGATCGAGAATGCCATCTTGCGATGCTCGTCGAGCAGGAGCGAATCGGTTGGCTCCGGCGCGTGAAACCATGCGATCTCGTTGTGGGCGACCGTCTCGTATACCTCGGTATCGGTGCCGGCAGCGAAAATCTCGATGCCTTCGCGAGCGAGCGGCGCAAGCACTTGCGCGATGGCTTGGCGAACGCGGACGTCACTCAGCAGCGTGAGGACGGGTAGGTCGATTTCCAGTTCGTCGCCGTCGACGTCCAGCACCGCGGTGTTGTTCTGCATCCGCACGTGCGTGATCTCGCGCCCACGCAGCCATTTGAGGACGGCGAAAAGCCCCTTCCTCGCCCTGGGCGCGGCGATGCCGAGCGCGGTCAGGATCGTGACCGCATTGGCGAGCGCCGTGCCTTCGCTGCCGCTCAGCATGTCGCGCATGCGGCCGAGCAGCGAGGTCGCGAGCGTGAAATCGATGCCGAAGCTGCCGGTCTTGAAGCTGCCGCGCACGTTCACCTGCGGCCGGACCTGACCGCCGCACAGTGCGCGCGTCGACGCGTCGAGCAAATCGCCGAATGCCAGCAGCGCGGGCGCGAGTTCGCGTACGTCCATCTCGGACGAATCGAGCGTGGGCCCGTCGTACGTGATGCGAAATCGGCTCATGGTGTCGAAGGGGCCGATATCGGCCGGGCCGGTACTGTTTTCATCGTGTGCGGTCATGTCGAGTGCTGGCAAGAGAGCTGGACGATACGCCGAAACGAACGCTTTCGGATGCCTTTCATCGTAGGGCCGAATGACCGGCCGCGGCCGATTTTGGCCATCAGGACAAGACGACTTGCAGACGTGTCCCGATAGCGCCCGGCAAGCGGCGAACTTTTCCGATACCTTGCCGGTCACACTCGCCAGCTTGCGGGCGCGCGCCGGTGCCCCGAACGTGCTGCCGCCGTCCGGTATTCCGCCGTTCAACCCGCCCGCCTATCATTCGCACATCGCTCGCACGCACGGCGCAATACACAGGGATTCTCGATGGACACCAAACGATCGCGGCCGGGGCTCGTCGCCGCGCTGCTCTGGGCGGCGCTGTATCTCGCGACCGGCTACATCTCGCACGAATTCAACGGCCCCGTCCGGCTGACGGGCTACATCTGGCTGCCGGCCGGCGTGACGGTCGGCGCATTCATGCTGCGGCCGATGCGCGACTGGCTGACGCTGGCCGGCGCGTTCCTGGTCGGGCAACTCGCGCTGACCGCCATCGAGCACGGCAGCCTCGTCAACGCGGTGCTGTTCACGGTCGACGAGGTCGGCGCGGCCGCGCTCGCGGTCTGGCTCGTGCAGCGCGTGCGCTTTTCGCTCGAAGGGCTGTATTTCCTGCGCTCGGTGATCCTCGCCGGGATGATCGCGGGCGTCGTCGGCGCGATCGGCGGCGCGGCGTGGTACACGACGCTCAAGGGCGCGCCGTTCTTCGACGTGTGGTCGGTGTGGGCCGCATCCGATTTCGTCGGCGTGCTGCTGGTCACGCCGGTGCTCGCGTCGTGGTCGCGCTTTCGCGCGCACCGTTCGGGCGACCACGAGCGCTTCGACCTGGTGCTCGGCATCGTCGCGTTCGTGCTGCTCGCGGCCGTCGCGCTCGTGATCTTCGACGGCGATACGTCGCGGAAATTCGGCACGGGCGCCGGCTTCGCGCTCACGTATGTCCCGTTGTTCCTGACGGTCGCGGTGACGCTGCTGCTCGGCGGCCGGGCGGGTTCGTCGTCGGTGCTGGTGCTCGCGCTGATCGTGATCGAGCAGACCGCACAAGGCGACGGCCCGTTCGCGTCGCTTCACGCGCATTACGGCAGCGCGCTGCTCGAAGCGCAGCTCTATCTGGCGGTCGCGTCGCTGCTGGTGCTGACGGTCAGCACGCTGAAGACGACACGCGAGCGCGTGCACGAGCATGCGGCCGTCCTGCAGAACAACATGGAGCTCGCGCTCGCGAGCGCCGGCCAGATCGCGTACGTGCTCGATCCCGAGTCGGGCCGCATCGAGTGGAGCGGCGACGTCGAGCGCGTGTTCGGCGTCGGCGTCGACGCCGCGCAGATCGCGACCGTGCCGCTCGTGCTCGAACGCGTGCAGCCGGGCGATCGCGACGCGCTGCGCGACTACTGGAATGCGGAGATCGCGGGCGAGGACCGCGCGTCGCTGTCGCTGCGCATCGTGCTGCGCGACGGCGGCACGCGGACGATCACCGACCACGGCGCGCCGCTGCTGGATTCGAACGTCGACGTGACGGTGGTGGCGGGCGTGTGGCAGCTCGAGCGCGTGTGGCCGGCGGACGAATGAGCGGGTACGCGTCATGACGGGCCGCACGGGCGTGCTGCTGATCCACGGGCTCGGCGGCACGCAATACGATCTCGGTTCGCTGCACAAGGCGATGCGGCGCGCGGGCGGCGACACGCACATGATCACGCTGCCGGGGCACGGCACGCGCCCGGAGGATCTGGTCGGCGTGCGCGCGGAGGCGTGGCTCGATGCGGTGACCGAACAATACCGCACGCTGGCGCGCGAGTACGACACGCTGCACGTCGCGGGGATGTGCATGGGCGCGCTCGTCGCGCTGCTGCTGTGTCATCGCGTGCAGCATGCGCGCGGCCGGCTCGCGCTGCTGGCGACGCCGATGTTCATCGACGGCTGGTCGACGCCGTGGTACCGGTCGCTGCGGCACGTGCTGTACCGCGTGCCGGGTGTCGCCGAGCGAATGCGCGTGGAGGAAGGCGATCCGTTCGGCATCAAGAACGCGACGATCCGCGCGATCGTGAAGAAGAAGTTCGAGCGGCAGGACAGTTTCCACTATGCGTGGGTGCCGCTCGCGTGCGTGCGGCAGGTGGACCGGATGCGCGACTGGGCGCTCGACGCCGCGGCCGGCACGCCGTGCCCGACGCTCGTGCTGCATGCGCGCGAGGACGAGCTGACGAGCCTGCGCTCGGCCGACTTCCTGCTGGAGAAGCTGCCCGACGCGCGCGGGATCGTGCTGGAGAACAGCTATCACATGATCTGCGCGGACAACGATCGCGACGACGTCGCGCGGCACGTGCTCGAGTTCTTCGGCTTCGATCCCGTGCATGCGGTGAGCCCGGCGATGGCGCGGAGGATGGGGCGGCTGGGATCGTGACGGTGGCGCAACCGTCACAATGGCGTCAATCCGGGGGCAAATCCATTTGAGGTTGTCGCGATCTAGTCTGGAAGGAACGGACGCGCGATCTTGCGGCTCGCGGCGAGTTCGATCAATCGTATTCGACACGGGGTGCGAAGGCCGGATATTGCCGGGCCATGTCCTGCAGGCAGTCGCGCATCAGCTTCGCGTCGCGGGGAAAGCGGCGTTCGAATTCCGACCAGCCTTTCAGCCGGAGAATGAGCGGCATATCGACCAGCGCGGTAATGGCGTCCCAGAACGCATCCCAGTTTCTTCCATACCAATCCGGGAAACTCAACTTCTTCATCAGTCGTACGTGCAACTGTTCGGTCGATTCGATATCGTCGAGTTCGATTTCTACCCGCGTGTCGCGTGCCATCATGTTCTCCGACGGACAGGTCGCGAAACATTCAATTCATTTCGCGTTCCGTACCGAGCATCATAGCGCGCGCTTCCGGCCGCCGCGCGATCCGCTCGCGGACTTCCGGCGCCGCCAGGCACGTGGCCACGGCTTCATACCCCGGCGCGCCGGGGTAAGGCGCCACGCGTGCGGGCGGGCTGTGATTGGCCGGGCACAACAGGATGGTTTCGTCGGGACCGACCGCCGCGAGATCGAGGATCGTCGTCGAGCGCGTCAGCAGGAACAGCGGCCGCATGCCGGCGGCCGCGCTGTCGCGCAGATGCGCGATCAGCGCCAGTTGCGTGGCCCGATCGAGGCCCTGCTCGATCAGGTCGACGATCCGCACGCGCGGACTTTCCGCTTCGAGGCTGACGAGCAGCGCGGTCAGCGCCGCCGAAGGCGTCGCGCCCGTGCCGACGAGCAACGCCGACGTGCGGTCCACACGTGACTTCAGTTGCGGATCGGCGCGCAATGCGTCGGATGCCGCCGCACAATCGTCGTCCAGCCGATCGAGGCCGACGAACACGGCGCCAGGCAGCGCCTCCGCCAGCCGAAGCGCGAGCCGCGTCTTGCCGCTCCCCGGCGAACCGATGATGTAGTTCAGCGGCCGGATATCGCGACACTCGAACCACTCGCCGCCCCACGGCCACGGCAGGCTGAACGCGACGCCGGCGCTGCCGGGGTCGAGCAGCCGCGTGAGTTCGCCGTCCGCCGGCATCCGCCCGCGTGCCAGGCCGGCGCGCATCGCGCGCACGCGGTCGAGCTTGCTGACGAAATCGTGAATCCCGTGATCGAGCGCCGCTTCGTGGGCGGCCAGCGCTGCGTCGAGACCGCGCGCGTCGCCGTCGAGCACGCTCGCGACCTGCGCGAGCGTGAGGCCGAGCTTGCGCAGTGCCGCGATGTCGGCGGCGCGGGCGAGATCGTCCGCGCCGTACGTGCGGTATCCGGCCGGCGTGCGCGCCGGCGTGACGAGGCCGTGCCGCTCGTACAGCCGCAGCGCCTTGATCGAGACGCCGAGCCGCGCGGCGGCGGCCGACGCGTTCAAGCCGGGTGTGGCGGTACCCATCCGTCACCTCTTTGCTGTCGATTCGTTGCGCCCAGCATAAAGGCGATCCCAAGGGCCGGGTCAAGCGCGATCGCGCGGGCGTTCAGTCAGCCGCCGCGAACTCGTCCCGCAGCGCGCGATACAACCGCCGGTAGCGCGCGAGCCGCCCCGCCAGCAGATCGACCGACGCGGCATCGGGCGCGACCGTCTCCGTGACGGGCGGCGCGACGCAGACCTCCTCCAGCGTGTCGTTCGTCGCCGCCAGCCGCGCGAGCCGCGCGGCGCCGAGTGCCGCGCCGACCGCGCCGTCCGCATGGCGCTGCATCGCGAGCCCGGTCGCATTCGCGCACAGCCGCGCCCAGAACGCGCTCTTCGAGCCGCCGCCGATGAACGACACCGCGTCGAGCGTCGTGCCGGCCGCGCGCAGCGCGTCGTAGCCGTCGGCCATCGCGAACGCGACGCCTTCCATCACCGCATACGCGAGATCATCCGCATCGTGTTCGTTCGACAGCCCGAAGAACACGCCGCGCGCATGCGCGTCGTTGTGCGGCGTGCGCTCGCCGCCGAGATACGGCAGGAACAGCGGCGCGCGGGCCGGATCGGCGCGTTCGGCGCGCGCAGCGAGCGCGCCGGCGGTCGTGCCGTGCGCACGCGCGAGCCAGTCGAGGCTCGCGGCCGCCGACAGGATCACGCTCATCTGGTGCCAGCGTCCTTCGACGCAGTGGCAGAACGCGTGCACGGCGGCGTCCGGGTTCGGCGCGAAGCGGTCGTTGCCGGCGAACAGCACGCCCGACGTGCCGAGCGACAGGAAGCCGCTGCCGGCGCCCGTGACCCCCATGCCGATCGCGGACGCCGCGTTGTCGCCGGCGCCGCCGGCGATCGTCACGGGCCCGTCGATGCCCCATTCGCGCCGCAACGCATCGCGCAACTGCGCGGCGGGCGCGTTGCCTTCGACGAGGCGCGGCATCTGCGCGCGCGACAGCTCGGTTGCGGCGAGCATCCGGTCCGACCAGTCGCGGCGCGCGCAGTCGAGCCACAGCGTGCCCGCCGCGTCGGACATGTCGGACACGAATTCGCCGGACAGGCGCCAGATCAGGTAGTCCTTCGGCAGCAGCACCTTGTGGACCGCGCGAAACACGGCGGGCTCGTATTTCGCGAGCCACAGCAGCTTCGGCGCGGTGAAGCCGGGCATCGCCATGTTGCCGGTGATCGCGCGCGATTCCGGCACCAGCGCTTCCAGCTCGACGCATTCGGTGCCGGCGCGCGTGTCGTTCCACAGGATCGCGGGGCGCAGCACCTGGTCCGCGCGGTCGATCAGCGTCGCGCCGTGCATCTGGCCGGACAGCGCGATGCCGCGCAGCGCGGCGAAGCCGGCCGGATGCGCGGCGCGCACCGACGCGATCGCGTCGAGCATCGCGTGCCACCACGCCTGCGGGCTTTGTTCGGACCAGTGCGGATGCGGCCGGCTGATCGACAGCGCGGCCGAGCCGGTCGCGAGGGGCACCGATCGGGAATCGGTGAGCAGAACCTTGACCTCGGACGTGCCGAGGTCGATGCCGAGATATGTCACGTATGAAGCGTCCTGTCTGGGGCGCGGGGCGGCGCGCGTCGCGGGGGCGGCGCGTCGTCGCGACCGTGCGGTTCGTTGAGCCGGTGCAGCGCGCGGAACTTCGACGGCGGCACCTGCTTCATCGCGAGAAACTGACGGTTGAAGTTCGACAGGTTGTTGAAGCCAACCCGGTAGCAGATGTCGGTCACCGTCAGGTCGGAAAACATCAGCAGCTCGCACGCTTCGTTGATGCGCAGCCGGTTCAGGTAGCGCACGAACGACGAGCCGGTATGACGCCGGAAAAACCGCGTGAAGGTGCTGACGCTCATGCCGGCGAACGCGGCGACGTCGGCTTCGCGCAGCATGCCGGGCAGGTTCTGCTGCAGGTACGACAGCACCTGGTTGATGGTCGACGACATGTAGTGCTGCGCGTCGCTGCGGTAGCCGGGGCCGGCGAGCACGCGCCGCTCGCGGCACGACGACAGCCGGTCGAACAGCGACATCAGGATCTCGACGCGGCGGCAGCCGTGCGCATTCGCGAGTTCGAGCATCAGCGGCGCGACCTCGATGCCCACGCGGTCGGGAAACTGCACGCCGCGCGCCGCATCGTCGATCAGGTCGATCACCGGCTGCAGCTCGCTGAACGCGCCGACCATCTTCTCGATCGCATCGCGCGAGAACTGCAGCACGACGTCGCGCGACGGCACGCGTTCGCCGTCGGCCAGCTCGCTGACCCAGTTGTGCGGCAGGTTCGGCCCGGTGACGATCAGGTTGCCGGGGCCGAAATCGCCGATGTGGTCGCCGACGAACACCTTGCCGTGCGACGCCTGGATCAGATGAATCTCGTACTCGGGATGGAAGTGCCACTTCGCGACCGAATGCGGATAGTCGTGGACCCACGCGCGAAACGATTCGTCGCGGTGGGTGGGAACGATCTCGAGATCCGGGTTCATCGTGTACTCCGTCGGGGCGTGCCGGCGTGCTACGAACGGGACATCGACCAGCCCGTCGCGGCAGGCGGCGTGGTGCGCGTCGCGGCCGCCGGCGGCGCCGCGTGCGCGATCGGGTTCGCGTCCGGCAGTGTGACGTTGCGCTCGGTGCCGGCGTCGAACAGATGCAGGGCTTCTTCGTCGAAGCGGAACGCTACCACGGCGCCCGGCGCCGGGGCCATCGGGGCCGGCACGAGGGCCGCGCACGGCTGGCCGCGCCAGTCCAGCGTGACGAGCGCCTCGGCGCCGAGCAGCTCGACGAGTTCGACCGTGCCGGTCAGCGTGAGCGTGCCCGGGGTCGGATCGCCTTCGGCGACGAGTTGCAGGTGGTTCGGGCGGATCGCGGCCTTCACCCGCTGGCCGTCCTGCAGCCGTGCGAAGCGCGAGGACGCGAGCGGCCAGCGCGCGCCGTTGCAGTCGAGCAGCACGTTCGTGCCGACGCGCGCGATCGTGCCGTCCGCGAAGTTCATTGCCGGCGTGCCGACGAACCCGGCCGCGAATACCGTGTGCGGCTGGCCGTACAGCTCGGCCGGCGTGCCGATCTGCTCGATGTGGCCGCCGCGCATCAGCACGACGCGGTCGGCGAGCGTCATCGCCTCGAGCTGATCGTGCGTGACGTACAGCGTGGTCGTCTTCAGTTGCCGGTGCAGCCGCTTGATGTCGCCGCGCAACTGCGTGCGCAGCTTCGCGTCGAGGTTCGACAGCGGCTCGTCGAACAGGAACACGGCGGGCGTCTTGATCATCGCGCGCGCGATCGCCGCGCGCTGCTGCTGGCCGCCCGACATCGCGCGCGGACGGCGGTCGAGCAGCGCGTCGAGGCTCAGGATGCGCGCGACGTCGCGCACGCGGCGGTCGATCTCGTCGGCCGGCACCTTCAGCCGCCGCAGGCCGAACGCGATGTTGTCGTACACCGTCATGTGCGGATACAGCGCATAGTTCTGGAACACCATCGCGACATTGCGCTCGCGCGACGGCAGGTCGTTGACGACCGCATCGCCGATCACGAGCTCGCCGCCGGTGATCGCCTCGAGGCCCGCGATCATCCGCAGCATCGTCGACTTGCCGCAGCCGGACGGGCCGAGCAGCACGATGAATTCGCCGTCGGCGATCTCGAGGTCGAGCGGATGCAGCACGGCGGGGCCGCCGTCGTAGTGCTTCGACAAAGCCTTGCAGGTGATCTGGGCCATGGCTCAATCCATTTCGATCTGAATCTTGACGTCGCGCGGGTGTCCGCTCGCCGCTTCCTCGAACGCGCGCACGCCTTCGGAAAACGGGAACGTGCGCGAGATGAACGGCTTCACGTCGATCGCGCCGGACGCGATCAGCGCGAGCGCGCGCGGGAAGATGTTCGCGTAGCGGAACACCGACTCGATGCGGCCTTCCTTCGCCTGCAGCGCGACCACGTCGAGCGGCACCGGCGCGACCGGCATCCCGATCAGCACCGCGCAGCCGCCCGGGCACATCAGGTCGACGAGGCCCGCATACGCGTTCGCGCTGCCGCTCGCCTCGAACACGACGTCCGCGCCCCAGCCGCCAGAGGCTTCGGCCACCGCGTCGGCCAGCGGCCGCGTACGCACGTCGACGGTCGTGACGGCCGGGTTGCCGGCGAACAGCGCGAGCTTGTCCGGCACGACGTCGGCGAGGATCACGCGCGCGGCGCCGCCGGCGAGCGCGGCGAGCGCCGTCATCGCGCCGATCGTGCCGGCGCCGATCACGACCGCGAGGTCGCCCGGCTTCATCGCCGCCTTCTTCGCGGCCTGCAGGCCGATCGACAGCGGCTCGACGATCGCGCCTTCGGCGAACGACACGTTGTCGGGCAGCCGGTACGTGAACGCGGCCGGATGCACGACGAACGGCGTCAGGCAGCCGTGGATCGGCGGCGTCGCCCAGAAGCGCACGTCGGGATCGAGGTTGTAGAGCCCGCGCAGCGTCGCGGGCGAATCGAGGCGCGGCACGCCGGGCTCCATGCACACGCGGTCGCCGACGCGCAGGTGCGTGACGTCGGCGCCGGTCTCGACGACCGTGCCGGACGCTTCATGGCCGAGCACCATCGGCGCATCGACGCGGAACGGGCCGATCCCGCCGTGAACGTAGTAATGCACGTCGCTGCCGCAGACGCCGACCGTATGGACCTTGATCCGGACGTCGCCGGGGCCGACCGCTTGCGGCAGGTCGATGTCGCGCAGCGCGAGCTCGCGCGTGCGTTCGAGTACGAGCGCTTTCAACGTGTTCTCCTTATTTTCCCTTGACCATCGAATTGAGCAGGCGGCTCAGCATGCCGACGAAGACGAGCGGCGGCAGCGCGAGCAGCACCGTCGACGCGTTGATCACGCCCCACGGCACTTCCTGGCCGAGCGACGTGAACGCGGACGCGACCACCGGCAGCGTCGCGCTGCGCGACGACGTGAGGGCGAGCGCGATCATCAGTTCGTTCCACACCAGCACGAAGCTGAACACGATGCCGCCGAGCAGCGTGCTCGCGCACACCGGCAGCGCGATGTGCCAGAACACCGCGTACGGGCCGTAGCCGTCGAGCGCGGCGGCTTCCTCGATCTCGCGCGGCAGCCGGCGGAACACCGGGATCGACAGCCACGTGATGGTCGACAGCGTGACGAGCAGGTACGTGACGATCATCGACAGCTTGGTGTCGTACAGCCCGAGATCGACCCAGATCGCGATCAGCGGCAATGCGACCGCGACGGGCGGCAGAAATCGCAGCGACAGCAGGAAGAACTGGATGTCCCGCTTGCCGCGCACCGGGTAGCGCGCGATCGCATACGCGGCCGGCACGCCGAGCACGGCGCCGATCAGCACCGCCGCGCCGACGATCGCGATGCTGTTGCCGAGCCCGATCAGCACTTCGGGGCTCGACAGCACCTGTTCGTAGTTCGCGAGCGTCGGCGTGAAGAAGAAGCGCGGCGTCGGCGTGACGATGTCGAGCAGGTGCTTGAGCGAATTGAGCACGGCCCAGAACAGCGGGAACGCGGCGACGAGCAGGATCGCGCCGGCGATCGCGACGGTGGAAACGGCGGCGGGGCCGCGGCGGGCCATCAGTCGTCCCATTTGTTGACCCTCTTCCAGATGAGCGTGAAGACCAGCGTGGTCGCGACCATCATCAGCACGGCCATGCCCGACGCATACGACACCTTGCCGGCGAGGCCGATGCCCTGCTGGTACGCGTAGAGATCGAGCGTTTCGGTCGCGATGCCGGGGCCGCCCTTGGTCATCACGTAGATCAGGTCGAACGAGCGCAGCGATTCGACCATCTTGATGAACACGAGACTCACGAGCGGCGCCTTCAGCATCGGCAGCGCGATGTACGCATGCACCTGCCAGGTCGTCGCGTAGTCGAGCCGCGCGGCCTCGAGCGGCTCCGGCGGCAGTGTCTCCAGCAGCTTCAGGATCACGACCGCGAAGAACAGCCCCCACTGCCACACGTCGACGAGCGCGACCGCGTACAGCGCGAGATGCGGATCGGCGAGAAACGCGGTGTGCTCGACGCCGAGCGTGCCGAGCAGCCAGCTCAGGATGCCGGTGAGCGGCGCGTACATGAACTTCCAGATGAACGCGGCCGACACGCGCGGCAGCAGCACCGGCATGATCAGCACCAGCGACGCGAAGCGGCGCCAGCGGCCGTGCACGCGCTCGAACAGGAACACCGCGAGCGCGATCCCGACCAGCACCGCGCCGGCGACCGTGACGACTTCCCACAGCACCGACACCTCGATCGCGTTCAGGAAGCGCCGGTCCGACGCGAGCCGGACGAAGTTGCGCAGGCCGACGTATTCGCTGTCCGGGTAGCGCAGCACGCGGTTGCGCAGCGCGAGGTTGATCGCGGCGATCGTCGGGACGAGGCTCAGGACCGCGAGCAGCGCGAGCGTCGGCGCGAGGAACACCCACGGCAGGCTCGTGCGATCGCGGCGCGCGCGGCCGCGCCGGACCGACGTTGCGGAAGGGGCCGGGCGGACGCCGAGCGTGCGTCCGCCCGTGCCGTCATTTGCGAGCGCCATGTTCGAGCGCGTCCTTCGCATACTGGTCCGCGTCGTCGAGCGTGCCGCGGATGTCCGTCTGCGTGCCGGTGAACACCTGTTCGAGCGCGATGCCGAGGTTGTCGCCGATATCCGGCCACTGCGGCGTCCGCCAGATCGTCACCTGCGTGACGGGGTTGGTGTCGTTCAGCCCGGCCTGGATCTGCGGCGCGACGTGCTGCTTGAAGTACGGGCTGGCGATCGTGCTGGAGCGGTTGTAGTCGCTGAACACGCCGTTGCGCAGCCGCGCCTGCTCCTGGTCCTTGCTGGTCGCCCACGCGATGAAGCGGCCGGCGGCCATCCGCGTGCAGTCGTCCTTTGCGCCGACCGCCGAGATCGCGAAGCCGTGCCCGTACGCGGCCGACGGCAACGGCGCGGGCGGCCGCGTATAGCCGACCTTGCCGGCCACGCTCGACTTGCTCGCATCTTCCATCCAGTCCGCGAACGGCGTCGATTCGATCATGAACGCGACCTTGCCCGAGCGGAACGCTTCGAGCGCGTTGCTCCAGTCGTAGGTCGCCGAGCCGGGGGGCGCGTACTTGAACAGGTCGCTGTAGAGCTGCGTGGCCTTCACCGCGGCCGGCGAATTGAACGCGGGCTGGCCGCCCTTGTCGGTCCACGCGCCGCCCATCCCGAGCATGAACGGCGACCAGCGCCACACGTTCATCCCCGAGCCGCGCTGGCCGCGCGCGACCCAGCCGTACAGCTTCGGCGGCGCGTTGAGCTTCCTGATCGCGGCGACGAGCTGGTCGAGGGTCTTCGGCACCGGGATGTGCGCGGCGTCGAGCAGGTCGCGGCGGTAGAACAGGAAGTCGCCGCCGCCGATCAGCGGCGCGAAGTACGCGACGCCGTTGTAGCTCGCGACCGCGCGGCGGCCGGGCAGGAAGTCGTCGTAGTCGTAGTCCTTCGGATAGTACTTCAGGAGCGGCACGATCCAGTTGGCCGACGCGAATTCGGCGACGTTCGCCTCGTCGACGTAGTAGATCTGGTACGAACCCGCGCCGGTCGACGCGTCGAGCCGCGATTTCGCGCGGCGGTCGTTTTCGCCGAAATAGCTGATCTCGACCTTGGTGCCGTTCTTCTTCTCGTAGTCGGCCAGCGATTTCTCCATCACCGACAGGCCGAGGCTCTTCTGCGCGAGCACCCGAAGGGTCGGCACCTTGCAGGTTTGCGCGGCCGCGACGCCCGGCAGACAGGCGCCGAGCAGCAGGCCGGCTGCGACGATTCGCATCTTGTTCACCCGTGTCTCCTTGATTCTGCTTGTTCGAATGCCGCCGATGACGGCAGGGACAATGGTGTGACGGGGGCGATGCGATCACCACATCAAAAGAATTCGCGAACCGATACTTTTTGCTCAGGTTCGGTCGTGCGATGCACAAAATGTGGTGGTCGGGGGGCGGCGCGAGGCCGGCCCGGCGCGGACGAACGGCGGACGCGCGGCGTTACCCGCGCGCCGGTCGATGCGGCGCGTCGAGCGCGATCCGGTAGACGCGCAGCGCGTTGTCGTGCCAGATCGCGCGGCGCGCGGGGCCGTCGAGGTGCGCGATCGCGCCGGCGAACGTGCGCAGCAGTGCGGGATAGGACACGCGCAGTCCGGCGACCGGGAAATTGCTGGCGAACAGGCAGCGCCGCCAGCCGAAGATCGCGATCGTGTCGCGGATGATCCGCGCGTTGTCCGCGTCGTTCCACGCCGCATCGCGCAGGCCGAGCTCGGAGATTTTCACGGTCACGCGCGGCAACGCGGCGAGCGCCGCCATGCCGCCGCGCCAACGCGCGAGTCCGGCTTCGGAACGGTCCCACGGCAGCCCCGCGTGTTCGAGCACGACATCGACGTCGGGTGCATCGACCAGCATCGCGGCCGCGTCGCCGAGATGCCAGAACGGCACGCGCAGATCCCAGCTCAGGCCGTGCGCGGCGAGGCGTTCGAGCGCGGCCGGCCAGCGCGGATCACGCAGCGCGCCCGGCCCGTCGATCGATGCGTCCGGCGCAGCCGCGGTGCGCGGCTTGAACCGCACGCCGCGCACGCGCGGCCACGCGGCCTGTTCGGCGAGCCGTTCGTCCGCATCGCCGGCCAGCAGGTCGACCCACGCGACGATCGCCGACGGCAGCGCGTGCGCGGCCGCGACTTCATGCAGCCAGCGCGTTTCCGCGAGTGCCTCGTCGCGCGCGCGTTCGGCTTCGACGTGCACGCTGGCGACGAGCGGCGCGCATTGCGCCGCGCGCCGGAAATCGTCGACGTCGAAGTTGCGGCACAGCGCCGCGTAGTCGCCGAACATGAAGCGTGCCGGGTCGTAGTGCGCCTGCAGCCACGGGTAGTGCGCGCCCGCATCGAGCTGCCACAGGTGGTGATGCGCATCGACGAGCGCATCGGGCATGCCGTCGGGCGGCGCTTCGTCGCGCATGTCAGCGCGCATGTCAGCGCGCGCCGGCGAGCACGTACGACGCATCGGGCTCGCGCAGCGTCGCGAGCGCACCGACGAAGCGCCACGCGTCGAGGTCAAGTTCGCGCACATGGTCGTCCTGGAACGACACGTACGCGACGCGCCGCGACGGATGGAACGACAGCGCGGTCGGATTGGCGGGCAGCGCGATGCGCTCGATCTCCTCGAGCTGCCGCGCGTCGAACACCGAGATCGACCGCTCGCCGGAGTTGGTCAACAGCAGCAGGTCGCGGCCGTCGGGCGCGCTCGTCCGGTAGATGCGGTTCGGGTCGCTACGCGTTTTCACGCGGCGGCCGCAGGTCATCGTCTCCGTGTCGATCTCGACCAGCGTGTCGTCGCCGCGATTCGCGACGAACAGCGTGCGCTCGTCGCTCGACAGCGCGTTGCCTTCGGGGCGTGGGCCGGGCATCACCGCGCGCGGCGCGACCGTCGCGTCGCGTGGATGGAATCGCGTGACCGTGTTCGACAGCAGATGCACGCCGTACGCAC
The DNA here is from genome assembly GCF_015712225.1 of Burkholderia sp. 9775_39. Classification (NCBI taxonomy): domain Bacteria; kingdom Pseudomonadati; phylum Pseudomonadota; class Betaproteobacteria; order Burkholderiales; family Burkholderiaceae; genus Burkholderia; species Burkholderia sp. 9775_39. The sequence goes on from NZ_JACCQC010000009.1 coordinate 170,163, forward strand.
GGCTCGCGTCGCGCGTGAGCGTCACGAGGTGCGTTTTCGCGCCGCCGGACGGCACGGCCATGTTCGGCACGGGCTGGCGGGTCGGCTCGTCGAATACGAGCAGCATGTCGTGCGCTTCGCTCATCGCATACAGCCGGCCGTCGCGGTCGCTCGCCATCCCGTGCGGCCGGTAGTACGGCCACAGGTCGAGCATGCGCGTGTGCGTGCGCTCGACGAGATCGATCTCGGCGATCCGGTGATCGCCTTCATGGCCGCGCGACCACGCGGTCTCGATTCCGAAGATGCCGACGTACGCGTAGCGGTCGTTCACGTCGACGGCGAATTCGTGCGGGAAGTTCGGCAGCACGATGTGCTTGAGCGGCGCTTTCGTGTCGAGGTCGTAGAAGCTGAAAGTGTGCGCGCATTTCTGCACCAGCAGCAGGATGTCGTTCATGATGGGTCTCCGGTGTGTCGTTCGCTGTCGCGCGGGTTCGTCAGCCCTCGCAGCGCTTCGGCAGCGTCAGCGCGAGCAGCCCGGCCACCGCGAGCGTGGCCGCGAGGCTGTAGACGCCGGCCGCCGCGCTCACGTGCTGCGTCAGCACGCCGACCGCATACGGGCCGCAGAAGCCGCCGAGATTGCCGAGCGCGTTGATCAGGCCGCGGGCGCTGCCGGCCGCCTCGACGCTGCAGAGCTTCGGCGGAATCGCCCAGAACACGCCGGCCGCCGCCTGCAGGAAGAAGCCGCAGCCGATCAGGAACGCGAACGACACGGCCATCGATGCATGCGTGAGCACCGACAGCGCGAGGCACGCGGCGAATCCGACCAGCGGCAGCAGCACGAACAGGCGTCGCTTGCCGGTCCGGTCGGACCAATACGACGTGACGAGCATCCCGATCACCATCGCGACGTACGGCAGCATCGCGAGCAGGCCGACCCGGCCCATCCCGCTGTGCGTGAGATTTTTCAGCAGGGTCGGCAACCACATCGTATAGCCGTAGATGCCGGCCTGATAGCAGAAGTTGATCGCGATGAGCAGCCAGATCGTCGGGTGGCGCAGCAGCGCGCCGAACGACGTGGCCGCCGGCGTGCCGGCCGCGCGCTTGCGTTCCTGCTCGTCGCGCAGCGCGTCGAGGATGTACGCCTTCTCGCGCGGCGACACCCAGCGCGCGGTCTCCGGGCCGTCGTCGGCGAACAGCATCCAGACGACGAGGCACAGCAGCGACAGCGCGCCCGCGCAGAAGAACAGGTGATGCCAGTCGTATGCGGCGAGGATGAAGCCGGACAGCGGCGCGGTGATCATGCCGGCGAGCGGCACGAACAGGATGACCATCGCATTCGCGCGGCCGCGTTCGCGGTCGGGAAACCAGTGGCTGACCATCGTCAGCACGACCGGCAGCATCCCGCCCTCGGCCACGCCGAGCAGGAAGCGCAGCGCGAGCAACTGCCACGTGTGCGTGACGAGCCCGGTCAGCACCGACAGCACGGCCCAGCTCACGAGCGACCACGCGATGAAGGCCTTGCCGCTGCCGAGCGCCGCGCGCCGGCCGCCGGGAATCTGCAGGAACAGGTAGCCGAAGAAGAAGATGCCGCCGGCGAGGCCGGCCATCGTCGCATCCATGCCGAGATCGGCGTTCATCCCGCCGGGCATCGCGAACGCGATGTTCACGCGGTCCATGTAGGAAATGATGCACGCGAGCAGCAGCGGCGGAATCACGCGCAGCCAGCGGCGGCGCGGAATGGCTTCGCCGGCGTCGTAGGCCGGGGTCGCGGGGTTCAGCAGGTTCATGGTGTCTCCATCCATCCGATGAGCGGCGGCAGCCTTCTGTCGGGCCGCCGTCACGCCGAGGCGCAACGCACGCGCGTTGCGGGTGCAAAAACGGTCGCTAGCGCCCCCAGCGCAGCACGAGCGGATCGAGCCGCCGCGCCGTGTCGAGCAACCCCGCGCGTACCTGCGGAGGCAGCTCGGGCCACGGCGAACGCGGCCGGTCGCACGCGATCACGCCGCCTTCCTTCATCAGCGCCTTCGCGGTGAGGAAGCCCGACTGCCGGTTCTCGTAGTTGATCAGCGGCAGCCAGCGCGCGTACGCGTCGTATGCATCGTCGCGGCGGCCGGCGAAATACGCGTCGGTGATCCGGCGAATCCCGTCCGGATAGCCGCCGCCCGTCATCGCGCCGGTCGCGCCGGCGTCGAGATCGGCGAGCAGCGTGATGCCTTCCTCGCCGTCCCACGGCCCCTCGATCGCATCGCCGCCGAGCGCGATCAGCTCGCGCAGCTTCGACGCGGCGCCGGCCGTCTCGATCTTGAAATACGACACGGCGTCGATTTCGCGCGCGAGCGTCGCGAGCAGCGAGGCGGACAACGCGACGCCGCTCGCCGGCGCGTCCTGGATCATCAGCGGAATGTCGAGGCCGTCGGCGACGTCGCGGAAGTACGCGCGCACCTGGGCCTCGGGCACGCGGAACGTCGCGCCGTGGTACGGGGGCATGACCATCACCATCGCGGCACCGAGCGCCTGGGCCTCGCGATTGCGCTGCGCACAGATCCGCGCGCTGAAGTGCGACGTCGTGACGATCACCGGCACGCGGCCCGCGACGTGTTCGAGCGTGGTGCGCGTGATGAGATCGCGTTCGTCGTCGCCGAGCGCGAACTGCTCGGAGTAGTTCGCGTGGATGCAGAGGCCGTGCGAACCGGCATCGATCATTAAATCGACGCAGCGGCGCTGGCCGTCGAGATCGAGCGCGCCGTGCGCGTCGAAGATCGTCGGCACGACGGGAAAGACGCCCTGGTAGCGTGCGTTCATGTCGGCCCTCACTCGACGATGTCGAACTGGTCGAGGAATTCGGTCTTCAGCGTGAGGCCGAGGCCCGGCACGTCGTCGCGCAGTTGCAGGAAACCGTTCTCGGCCACCGGTTCGCCGTCGAAGATGTAATAGAACAGCTCGTTGCCGACCTCGACGTCGAACATCGGGAAGTACTCGCTCATCGGCGACGCGAGCGTGCTCATCGTCAGGTGGTAGTTGTGCATCTGGCCCGCGTGCGGAATCACCGGCACGCTGTACGCCTCGCACAGCGCGTTGATCTTGTGCGCCATCGTGATCCCGCCGACGCGGTTCGTGTCGTATTGCACGACCGACACGGCCTTGCGGTCGAGCAGCTGCTTGAAGCCGTACAGCGAGAATTCGTGCTCGCCGCCGGAGATCGGGATGCGCGTCAGCCGGTTCAGCTCCGCGTAGCCGTCGAGGTCGTCCGCGATCACCGGTTCTTCCAGCCAGCGCGGCTGGTATTTCTCGAGCTTCGGCAGGATGCGCTTCGCATATTCGAGGTTCCAGCCCATGTAGCACTCGAGCATCAGGTCGTTGTCGTAGCCGATCACCTCGCGGATCGCCGCGACCGATTTCAGGTTCTCGACCACGCCCTGCTGCCCGTGCGCGGGCCCGTAGCCGAAGCGCATCTTGAACGCGCGGAAGCCTTCCTTCAGGTACTGCTGCGCTTCCTCTTGCATCGCCTTCAGGTCGGTGCGATAGAGCTTCGAGTAGTAGCAGGGAATCTTTTCCTTGGTGCGGCCGCCGAGCAGCTTGAAGACCGGCTTGCCGACGCTCTTGCCGAGGATGTCCCAGATCGCGATGTCGACCGCCGAGATCGCCGCCATGCCGATGCCCTTGCGGCCCCAGGCATGGGTCGCGCGGTACATCCGCTGGTTCAGGTACTCGTAGTCCCACGGGTCCTGGCCGATCACGAGCGGCGCGAGGTACTGGTCGATGATGACCTTCGCGACCTGCGGCGCGAGCGCGACGTTGCCGAGGCCGACGATGCCGTCGTCGGTTTCGACTTCGACGACCGTCCACGCATGGAAGCGGAACGTGCTCATCGTTTCCTGCGGCGCATACAGCAGGTCCATCGCGTTCGAACAGAAGTTGCCCTGCGGCGGGACGGTCTTGCCTTTCCACTGGAATACGCGAGCGCGTACGGAGCGGATCTTCATGATGGTGTCTCCAGAATCGGGGTTGTCGTGTGTAGAAGGCGTGCGAGCGTCACGCCGAAACGGCGGCGGTGCGGCGCGCGGCGCCCATCCGGCACGCGATCTGCAGCGCCTGCCAGGTCGCGCCGACGTCGGCCGTGCCGCGGCCCGCGATGTCGTACGCGGTGCCGTGCGCGGGCGTCGTGATCGGCACGGGCAGGCCGCCCTGCACGGTCACGCCGCGCGAGAAGCCGAGCAGCTTGATCGCGATCTGCCCCTGGTCGTGGTACATCGTGACGATCGCCTGGTAATCGCCGGCCTGCGCCTTCAGGAAGATCGTGTCGGCCGGGAACGGGCCGTGGAACGGCGTGTCGGTCGGCCAGTCGCGCGCCTGCAAGCGGCGCACGGCCGGCTCGATGATGTCGACTTCCTCGCGGCCGCAACTGCCGCCGTCGCCGCCGTGCGGGTTGAACGCGGCGATCGCGACCCTCGGCGCGGCGACGCCGTTCGCGAGCAGCGACCGGTAGATCAGCTCGGACGCCTGTTCGATCCGCTCGATGCTCAGGCAGCCGGCCGCGTCCTTCAGCGGGATATGCGACGAGATCCGCGCGGTCCACAGTTCGCCGAGCGTGTTGAATTCGCAGAAGTAGCCGGTCACGCCGAGCGCCTCGGCGAAGTGGTGCAGCTCGTCGTCGTGGCGCAGCCCGCCGAGCTTCATCGCGTACTTGTTCAGCGGCGCGAAGCAGATCGCGTCGATGTCGCCGGCGAGCGCGGCGTCGAGGCACTGGTCGAGCACGGCCAGCGTCGAGCGGCCGCCGGCAGCATCCGCCTGGCCGACCGTGACCTGCGCGGCGTCGATCGTATCGACCGCGACGAACGCGGCGCGCGCGGTCGACGGCCGGCCGCGCACGGCGGCCAGCGACGCGACGGGTTCGACGTCGATCGTGACGCCGGCGACGCGCTGGCCAGCCTCCCACAGCCAGCGATCGCCGATCAGCACGAGGTTCGCGCGGGCGGTCGCGTCGGGGCGGGCGAGCAGTTTCGCGATCAGTTCGGCGCCGATGCCGGCGGGGTCGCCGAGCGTCAGCGCGACGACGGGCTGCGTGGCGGCGGTCGAGGGGAGGTGCATGCGGTGTCTCCGGTGGCGGCGCGTGGCCGTTGGTCTATGGGGTTGATGCTAGGTAGACGGAATGAGTCGGTAAATTGAAAACTCTTGATGAATCGATAACCTGGAGTAATCAAAAATGGGCTCGATCGACCGACGAGACTCGACCCCGCAACTGCTGAACCGGCTGCGCATGCGCCAGATCGCGCTGCTGCTGGCCGTGGACGAATGCTCGACGCTGCGCGCGGCGGCCGAGCAGATGGGCCTCACGCAACCGGCCGCGACGAAGATGCTGGCCGAACTGGAGAGTGCGCTCGGCCAGCGGCTGTTCGACCGCATCGGGCGCGGGCTCGTGCTGAACCCGGCCGGCGAGCGCGTGCTCGGCTATTTCCGCGGCATCCGCGGCAGCATGGAGGCGCTGAACCGCGAGCTCGGCGAACTGCAGCTCGGCAGCGCGGGGCGGCTTGCGATCGGCAGCATCATGGCGGCGTCGCCGGGGCGGCTGACCGAGGCGCTGGTGCAGTTGAAGGCGCGTTATCCGCTGCTCGCGATCGACATCGCGGTCGATACGAGCGACCGGCTGATGCCGCAGCTTCGCGAAGGCGTGCTCGAAGTGGTGATCGGGCGCCACGTCGGGACCGACTGCGACTTCCGCGTGGTCGACGACGAGGCGCTCGCGATCATCGCGGGCCGCGACCATCCGCTCGCGGACGCGGGGCCGGTCGAATTCGACGCGCTGCTCGACTATGCGTGGATCGTGCAGCCGACCGGCAGCCCGGCGCGCGAGGTCGTCGAGCGGGAATTCCGCTCGCGTCACCAGCCGATGCCGCGCGGGCTCGTCGAAACGGGCTCGATCCTGACCACGATGAACCTCGTCGACCGTTCGTCGATGCTCGGCGTGATTCCGTTGACGGTCGCGCAGCGCAACGCGGCGCACGGGCTCGTCGCGATCATCGATTACACGCTCGAACAGAAGCTGCCGTCGTACGGCAGCCTCGTGCGGCGCGACCGGCCTTTGAGCATTCCCGCGCAGCAGTTTCTCGCGCTGTTTCACCGGGACGGCGCGGGGGATGACGGCGATGCGTAATGGCGCGGTTTGCCAGCCGAGGCGGCCGAGCCAGCCGCGCCAGCCGATCAGACCGATGCGACCGATCAAGCCGATCAAGCCGATCAAGCCGATCAAGCCGAACAAGCCGAACAAGCCGAACCAGCCGAACAAGCCGAACAAGCCGAACAAGCCGAACCAGCCGAACAAGCCGAACAAGCCGAACAAGCCGAACAAGCCGAACAAGCCGATCAAGCCGATCAAGCCGATCAAGCCGATCAAGCCGAACCAGCCGAACCAGCCGAACCAGCCGAACCAGCCGAACCAGCCGAACCAGCCGAGTCACCGCCACCGCGGAGCGCGGTGAAGCGTGATGGCGACGCTGGCGAGGCGGCCGACGCAGGCGAACCCGAGCGAACCGCTTCAGTGCGCCGACGGCGCGGCAGGCGCGTCGGCGAGCGCCGGCATCGATTCGGACAGCGCGCGGTCCGGGCGAATCCGCAGCGCGGCGACGATGCCGATCAGCAGCATCGCGACCGAGCCGATGAACGGCACCGTCCAGCTGCCGGTGCGATCGACGAGATAGCCGAACAGGATCGGCGACAGGATTCCCGAGATCGCGGAACCGGCGTTCATCATCCCGCTCGCGATGCCGGCATGGGTCGGCGCGATGTCGCTCGGCACGGCCCAGATCGGCCCGATCGTCAGTTCGAGGCACAGGAACGACCCGGACAGGCACAGCGCGACGCCGGCCGTCGAGTGCACGAACGCGAGCGGCAGCAGGCAGGCGAGCGCGCCGACGAAGCTCGTCACGATCACGCTCTGCCGCGACAGCGCGAGGTTGCCGGTCTTCCGGTAGATGCGGTCGCAGAGCCAGCCGCCGAGCGTGTCGCCGACCACGCCCGCGAAGAACACGCCGGACGCGAACAACGCGGTCGATTTCAGGTTCAGGCCCTGGCCGTTCAGGAAGAAGGTCGGCAGCCACGTGAAGAACAGCCACGCGGTCCAGCCGTAGCAGAAGTAGACGAAGATGGTCGGCGCCATGCGCCGGAACAGCGGCCCCCACGGCGTCGGGCCGGACGGTGTGACCGGGCGCGCGGCGCGCGGGCGGCCGTCGTCGTCGCCCGCCGGATGCTCGCGGAAGCCGACGATCCACCACGCGAGCCAGACGAGCGTGACCGCGCCGATCACGAAGAACGCCGCGCGCCACGACAGCCACGTCATCAACGCGGCGACGATCGGCGGCGTGACCGCGTTGCCGAGCCGCGAGAACGAATGCGTGAAGCCCTGCACGACGCCGCGCCGCTCGCGCGGAAACCAGTGCGTGATCGCGCGGGCCTGGGCCGGCAGCGTCGCGCCTTCGCCGATGCCGAGCAGCAGCCGCGCGGCGAACAGCAGCGTGAGGCTGTGCACGAGCCCGGTCGTGAACGTGGAGACCACCCAGATCAATCCGCAGCCGATCAGCGTGATGCGCGCGCCGAACCGGTCGGCGATCCAGCCGCCGCCGATCTGGCAGATTGCATACGAATACGCGAACGCGGAGAATGCGACGCCAAGCTCGGTATTCGACAGCCCGAGTTCGGCCTTGATCGCGCCGGCGGCGGTCGCGAGATTGACGCGATCGACGTAGAGGATGAACGAAAGCGCGCACAGCAGCCACAGTGTGTGGCGCCGTTGACGGTGGTCGTTGGGCATCTGTCTCACTCCATGTTCGTGCGCGGCGTTGCAATGACGCTGCGTTCACGGGCCGGCCCAGCATCGCGCGGCGGCGGAGACACTGTCCAATGAATCTTTGGGATCAATCGATAACCCCAGGTGTTCATTCCGGTTTCAGCCGCACCGGGCGCATGGGTGCAACGGACACACAGGTGAAGCATTGACCGACGACGAACTTTCGCTCCGCCCGGAGAGCCGCTTCTGGCAGCTCGCGCCGGTGAGATGGTGGATCCGCGGGCACGGCCGCGACGGCTATTCGTTCCGCCTGCTGCTGTGCCCGCTCGCGATCGTGTTCGTGCTCGAATTCGTCTGCGTGATGGCCGGCGCGCTGTACACCAGCATCGCGGTCAGCGCGGTCGCGACGCTGTTTCTCGGTATCGCCGGATTCCACGGGGCGCGGCGCGAATGGCTGATGACGGCCGCGCCCGCCCGCGCGCTCGTGAAGGCCCGCATGAAGAAGGCGGCCGAGCGGCTTGCGTCGCTCGGCGTCGGTGCGACCGTGCTCGCGATCTTCGTCGCGGCGACCTCGCTGTCGCTCGTGATGTCGGGCCGGCCGGTGCTGGACAGCGTGTCGAAGGACGCGGTGTCGATCTTCATCGCGCTGGTGTTCCTGCCCGTGTACGTGTCCGGCGCGGTACGCAAGCTGGCGATCGCGCGGATCGAGGAGCTGGAGGCGCTGCGTCACGCGACCGTCGGCACGCAGCTGAAATTCGACCGCGCCGGCGCGGTGCGCGCGGTGATCGTGCAGGGCGCGGCCGGAACCGGGACGGTATCGGTGATGGAGTACACGGTGCTCGGGTTCAGTCCGCCGCTCGACCAGGTCGGGCGCGAACCGCGCGCGTGAAGGGGGGAGCGGCGGCGCGTTACGCCGGGAAGCGCTCGCTGTCGGGCGCCGGCGTGAGATCGTCGGGCCACCGCACCTCGAACCGCGTGCCGCCCACGCCGGTCGGCACGCACAGCGCTTCGCCGCGATGCGCATGCGCGATCGCCGCGACGACCGCGAGCCCGAGGCCGGTGCCGCCGGGTTGCGTCTCGTCGACGCGCCGGAACGCCTGGAACACGTGCGGCGCGAACTCGGCCGGGATACCGGGGCCGTCGTCCTCGACGCGCAGCCGGCACGTCCCGTTCTCGATGCGCGTCTGGATCCGGATCGCACCGGGCACCGCATGGCGGCGCGCATTTTCCAGCAGCGCGAGCAACGCCTGGCGGAGCCGGACCGGGTCGCAGCGCATGCGCCGCGGGTCGAGATCGAATTCCGGATGCTGACCGGCGGCCTGCAGCGCGTGGGCGAACGCGTCGACCACGGCGCGTACCTCGGCGGCGAGGTCGGTGTCGCGGATCTCGATGCTCAGGTGGCCGCTATCGGCGAGGCTGACCACGCGCAGATCCTCGATCAGCCGCGTCAGCCCTTCGACCTGCGCGAGCAGGCTGCGATACAGCGCGTCGCTCGGCGTGAACACGCCTTCGGCGAGCCCCTGCAGCCGGCCGCGCAGCACGGTCACGGGCGTGCGCAGCTCGTGCGCGATCGCCGCGTTCCAGAAGGTTTGCTCGTCGGTCACACGCTGCAGTTCGCTCGCGAGCGCGTTGAAGTTGTCGGCGAGCAGCGCCGCTTCCTTCAGCGAACGGTCGCCGGCGACCGCGCGTGCGCCGAGATCGCCGCGCGCGACGCGGCGGATGCTGTCCGTCACCGAATTCAACGGCACGAGGATGCGGCGCGACAGGTTGACCGCGACGACGACCGCGATCAGCAGGCCCACCAGCGTGGTCGAAATGATCCACACCCACTCGGGCCCGCTCGGGACCCAGCTCTGCGGCTTGAAGTACTCGGGCGAGTACTGGTACAGCAGGTAGTAGAACACGTAGGCCGTCACGACGATCAGCACCGTGATGCCGAAGGCGATTGCGCCCATCGTCAGCGCGATCTGGCGGCTCAGGCCGTCGAGTCTCACTCGCCGCTCCACAGTTTGTAGCCGACGCCGCGCACGCTGGCCGGCACGCCCGCGACGCCGAGATCGTCGAGTTTCTTGCGCAGCTTGCTGACGTGGCTGTCGACCGTGCGCTCCAGCGCGTCGCCTTCCGGCAGGCAGGTGGCCATCAGCTCGGCGCGGCTGAACACGCGGCGCGGTGCGCGCGCGAGCTGCGCGAGCAGCTTGAATTCGGTGAGCGTCAGCACGAGCGTGTAGCGCACGCCGTCGACTTCGACCGTCGCTTCGTGGTGCTCGAGATCGATCTCGAACGGCGCGGCGCGCAGCACGCGCTGCTCTTCCTGGCGCGCGCCGGCCATCGAACGGCGCAGCACGGCCTGGGCGCGCGCGACGACTTCGGCCGGGTTGAACGGCTTGACCACGTAGTCGTCGGCGCCGATGCGCAGCCCGGTCAGCTTGTCGATGTCCTGGTCGAGCGCGGTCAGCATGATGACCGGCGTGTCGCCGCGATGGCGGATCTCGGCAAGCACCTTCCAGCCGTCGACGTGCGGCATCTGCACGTCGAGCAGCACGAGGTCGGGCTTCAGCGACAGGTGGAGTTCGAGCGCGCGGCGGCCGTCGGCGGCGTGCACGGTGCGCAGGCCGTTGCGCGCGAAATACGCGATCAGGATCTCGGCGATCTCGGGTTCGTCCTCGGCGATGAGGACGAGCGCCTGCGCGCCTTGGCCGGCGCCGGGAGAGGAAGGAAATTCGGGCATGGCCACTCGTTCGGATTCAGCGGGGTTCCATCGAATCGCCATACTACCGTACGGCCCGGACGATCGAATGGAGGCTGAGCGGGCGCGCGAACCGGTGCGCAACGTGCCGCGTGGCGCGTTGCAGATGGACTATCCAATGACGCACCTGCGGATCACTGAGAGGTTGTGTCCGCTGGAAATGGCGTGCGCGATCACGCGCCATGCTCGCGCGTGTCCGTGAGTGGCCGGAGTGTATTGGAGCGGACGCGCGAGTGAGCGTATGCGATGCCGTTGGGTTTTTCTTTCCGGCCTACTTTCGCGTGTAAAGAAGGCACGACGGCACGATCGGAAACGCGCGTGTCTGCGCCGCAGGCACGCGCGTCCGTACTCAGATGCGACCGAGCAGCACCAGTATCACGACAATGACGACGATCAGCCCGACGGTGCCCGATGGCCAGTAGCCCCAGCTTCGGCTATGCGGCCATGCAGGAAATGCTCCGATGAGCAGCAGAATCAGAACGATGATGAGGATCGTACCGAGCATCGCATCCCTCCTGGATTGATTCGACACGGTGTCGGCTGTCGCAATTCGCGTGCCGCGATGCGGGGCCGATGAAAACCGGCGCAAGCGCATCGTCTGAATCGGCGAAATTCATGCGATGAATACCGACTGATTCAGAAAATAAATTTCAAAAATGCGGGCCCGGTCGCTATGCTGGGCCTTCGGTTTTCCCTCAGGCGAGCGCAATGGCTGAACTCTTTCTGGTACGGCACGGGCAGGCGTCATTCGGCACCGACGACTACGACCGGCTTTCCGCGGCGGGCGACCAGCAGGGCGTCTGGCTCGGCGAATATTTCGCGCGGCAGGGCCTGACGTTCGACCGCGTGATCTGCGGCACGATGAACCGCCATGCGCAGACGGTCGCCGCGATTCTGCGCGGGATGGGCCGCGAAGGCGTCGCGGTCGACCGCCATCCGGGCCTGAACGAATACGATTTCCACGGGCTGTTCGCGGCCGCCGCCAGCGACTACCCGGAAATCGCGCGGCTCGCGGCCGGCTCGATGAAGGAACATTTCCGCGCGCTCCGGCAGGTGCTGCAGCTGTGGACCGAGGACAAGCTCGGCGATGCGGCTCCCGAAACCTGGGCCCATTTCCAGCAGCGCGTGGCCGACGCGCGCGCCGCGATCCGCCACGGCGGCGGCCAGCGCGTGCTGGCGGTGAGCTCCGGCGGCCCGATCGCGGTCACCGTGCAGCAGGTGCTTGCGGCGCCGCCGTCGAGCGCGATCGCGCTGAACCTGCAGATCCGCAACAGCAGTCTTTCGCAGTTTTTCTTCAACGCCGAGGCGTTCCACCTCGCGTCGTTCAACGGCATCCCGCATCTGGAGGATCCCGAACGACACGCGCTGCGCACCTACGGCTGACCCACGAACGATCGCGACGATGACGAACCCTTCCCAGCAACTCGACGTAGCCCGCCTCACGCGCTATCTGGAAACGCACGTGCCGGGCTTCGAAGGCCCGGTCGACACGGAGAAGTTTGCCGGCGGCCAGTCGAATCCGACTTTCCTGCTGAATGCGAAGAGCGGCCGCTACGTGCTGCGCCGCCAGCCGCCGGGCGAACTGCTGAAATCCGCGCACGCGGTCGACCGCGAATTCCGCGTGCTGACCGCGCTGTCGGGCACCGCGGTGCCGGTCGCGCACCCGTATCACCTGTGCGAAGACCGCGACGTGATCGGCAGCCTGTTCTACGTGATGAGTTTCGAGGATGGCCGGATCTTCTGGGATCCCGCGCTGCCCGAACTGCCGAAGGCCGAGCGCGCGACCTGCTACGACGCGCTGCTGCAGACGATGGCCGCGCTGCACGACGTCGATGTCGATGCGGTGGGCCTCGCCGACTACGGCCGCCCGGGCAACTACTTCGAACGCCAGATCGGCGTGTGGACGAAGCAGTATCGCGCGGCCGAAACCGGCCGCCTCGACGCGATGGAGACGCTGATCGACTGGCTGCCGAAAGCATGCCCCGAGGACACGGGCCGGCCGGCGCTGGTGCACGGCGATTTCCGGATCGACAACCTGATGTTCGCGCGCGACGGCTATCGCGTGCAGGCCGTGCTCGACTGGGAGCTGTCGACGCTCGGCAACCCGCTCGCCGATCTCGCGTATTTCTGCATGTGCCTGCGGCTGCCGTCGGGCGGCCAGGTGCGCGGGCTCGCGGGCCAGGATCGCGCGGCGCTCGGCATTCCGGACGAAGCGGCGATCGTCGCGCGCTACTGCGAGCTGCGCGGCATCGCGCCGATCCGCGACTGGCATTTCTACCTCGCCTTCAGTTTCTTCCGGCTCGCGGCGATCGCGCAGGGCGTGAAGGCGCGCGCGCTGCAGGGCAACGCATCGAGCGAGCAGGCGCTGCGCGTCGGCGAAATGGCCGGCCGGCTGGCCGAACTGGCCGTCGGCGTGATCGACGCGCATCGCTGATATCGCCGCGAAGCGTCACGCTCGCCGCGCGGCGACACGACAACCAATCAATGGAGGAGCATAGCAACATGGCAACGAACCTGTTCGACCTGACGGGCAAGATCGCACTGGTGACGGGCGCGAGCCGCGGCATCGGCGAAGAAATCGCGAAGCTGCTCGCCGAACAAGGCGCGCACGTGATCGTGTCGAGCCGCAAGATCGACGACTGCCAGGCGGTTGCGGACGCAATCGTCGCGACGGGCGGCCGCGCCGAGGCGCTCGCGTGCCACGTCGGGCGTCTGGAGGACATCGCCGCGACGTTCGAGCACATCCGCGGCAAGCACGGCCGCCTCGACATCCTCGTGAACAACGCGGCCGCGAACCCGTATTTCGGGCACATCCTCGATACCGATCTCGCCGCGTACGAGAAGACCGTCGACGTGAACATCCGCGGGTACTTCTTCATGTCGGTCGAAGCCGGCAAGCTGATGAAGACGCACGGCGGCGGCGCGATCGTCAACACGGCATCGGTGAATGCGTTGCAGCCGGGCGACCGGCAGGGCATCTATTCGATCACGAAGGCGGCCGTCGTCAACATGACGAAGGCGTTCGCGAAGGAATGCGGGCCGCTCGGCATCCGCGTGAACGCGCTGCTGCCGGGGCTCACGAAGACGAAGTTCGCGGGCGCGCTGTTCGCGGACAAGGACATCTACGAAACCTGGATGACGAAGATCCCGCTGCGCCGCCACGCGGAGCCGCGCGAAATGGCCGGCACCGTGCTGTATCTCGTGTCGGACGCGGCGAGCTACACGAACGGCGAATGCATCGTCGTCGACGGCGGCCTGACGATCTGAGCGCGCGATGAGACTCGACAGCTACGCCGGCCAGGCCGTGATGATCACCGGCGCCGCGAGCGGCTTCGGCGCGCTGCTCGCGAGCGAACTCGCCGCGATGGGCGCGCGGCTCGCGCTCGGCGACCTGAACGGCGATGCGCTCGAACGCGTGGCCGAACCGCTGCGCGCGGCCGGCGCCGACGTGATCGCGCAGCGCTGCGACGTGCGCGTCGAAACGGAGGTCGCCGCGCTGGTGCAGGAAGCCGTCGCGCGCTTCGGGCGGCTCGACATCGGCATCAACAACGCGGGCATCGCGCCGCCGATGAAGGCGCTGATCGACACCGACGAAGCCGATCTCGACCTGAACTTCGCGGTGAATGCAAAAGGCGTGTTCTTCGGGATGAAGCACCAGATCCGCCAGATGCTCGCGCAGCGCGAAGGCGTGATCCTGAACGTCGCGTCGATGGCCGGCCTCGGCGGCGCGCCGAAGCTCGCCGCGTATGCGGCGTCGAAGCATGCGGTGGTCGGGCTCACGAAGACGGCCGCGCTCGAATACGCGCGCCACGGCATCCGCGTGAATGCGGTGTGCCCGTTCTACAGCACGACGCCGATGGTCACCGACAGCGAGATCGGCGAGCGCCAGGATTTTCTGGCGCAGGGCTCGCCGATGAAGCGGCTCGGCCGTCCGGACGAAATCGTCGCGACGATGCTGATGCTGTGCGCGAAGGAAAACACGTATCTGACCGGGCAGGCCGTCGCCGTCGACGGCGGCGTCTCGGCCTTCTGAACCGAACGAACGGAAACACGGAATCTCGAGGAGTCGATCATGGACTTTGGCTACACCCCGAAAGTGGAAGCACTGCGCGAACGCGTGAGCGCATTCATGGATGCGCACATCGTGCCGCGCATCCGCCAGTGGAACGACGAAGTGCACGCGGGCCAGTATCCGGTGTCGTTCATGGAGGAACTGAAGGAACGCGCGAAGGCGGAAGGGCTGTGGAACCTGTTCCTGCCGCACCTGAAGGACGACGAGCCGGGGATGGGCCTGACGAACCTCGAATACGCGCCGCTCGCCGAGATCATGGGCCGCGTGAGCTGGGCGTCGGAAGTGTTCAACTGCAATGCGCCGGACACCGGCAACATGGAGCTGCTGCACATGTTCGCGACGCCCGAGCAGCGCGAACAGTGGCTGCTGCCGCTCTTGCGCGGCGAGATCCGCTCGGCGTTCGCGATGACGGAGCCCGACGTCGCGTCGTCGGATGCGACCAACATCACGACGCGCATCGAGCGTATCGGCGACGAGTACGTGATCAACGGCCGCAAGTGGTTCATCACCAACGCCGCGCATCCGAACTGCAAGATCTTCATCGTGATGGGCAAGACCGATCCCGACGCCGAGTCGCACCAGCAGCAGAGCATGATCCTCGTGCCGCGCGACACGCCGGGCGTGACGGTCGTGCGCAACATCACGGTGGTCAATCACCACGCGCCGGAAGGACACTGCGAGATCACGTTCGACAACGTGCGGGTGCCGGCGCGCAACCTGCTCGGCGAGGAAGGCAGCGGCTTCGCGCTCGCGCAGGCGCGCCTCGGGCCGGGCCGCATCCACCACTGCATGCGCTCGATCGGCGCGGCCGAGCTGGCGCTGGAGCTGATGGTCGACCGCGCGCAGTCGCGCGTCGCGTTCGGCAAGCCGCTGAACCGGCACGGCACGGTTGGCGAATGGATCGCGCGCTCGCGCATCGAGATCGACCAGGCGCGCCTGCTGGTGCTGAAGGCCGCGTGGATGATCGACAAGGTCGGCGCGAAGGCCGCGCGCAAGGAAATCTCGATGATCAAGGCGCTCGTGCCGACCGTCTATACGGACGTGTGCGACCGCGCGATGCAGGTATTCGGCGCGGCGGGCCTGAGCCCCGATACGCCGCTGGCCGACCTGTGGACCTGGGGCCGCGCGCTGCGCTTCGCCGACGGCCCGGACGAGGTGCACCTGCAGGCGATCGCGCGGATGGAGATCAAGGACGGCGAACCCGGCGCGACCGCGCCGTACCTGACGCCGCCGCCGCGCGGCTGAGCGGCGCGCCGGAGAGCGACGTGGGCGAACGGGAGGCGCACGCCGTATTAAGATGCCGGCAAGGAGATCCGGCGATGCGCCTTTCGAAGATTGATCTGAACCTGTTCGTCGTATTCGAGGCGATCTACAACAAGCGCAACCTGACGCGCGCGGCCGAGGTGCTGAACCTCACGCAGCCGGCCGTCAGCAACGCGCTGGCGCGGCTGCGCAAGACGCTGAACGATCCGCTGTTCGTCAGCACGCCGGCCGGGATGATGCCGACGCCGATGGCCGAGAACATCGTCGGCCGCGTGCGCGAGGCGCTGCAACTGCTCGATTCGAGCGCGCATGAAGGCGACGTGTTCGACCCGGCTTCGTCCGAGCGCGTGTTCCGGCTCAGCATGAGCGACCTGACCGAGGCGCTGCTGCTGCCCGCGCTCGGCGAACTGCTGCAGACGCATGCGCCCGGCATGCACGTGCGCAGCTATACGATGGACCGCCGCGAAGTCGCGACCGCGCTCGCGAACGGCTCGGTCGACATCGCGATCGACGCGCCGCTGATCGGCGATCCGCATCTGCACCAGGCGCTGCTGGTGCAGGACCGCTACGCATGCATGATCCGCGACGATCACCCGTTCAACGGCGACACGCTGACCATGGACGACTACCTGTCGATGGGCCACATCCACGTGTCGAGCCGCCGCAAGGGCAGCGGGCACGTCGACGCGGAACTGACGCGGCTCGGGCTGCGCCGCAATATCCAGATGCGCGTGCAGCACTACATGGTCGCGCCGCTGATCGCGATGCGAAGCGATCTCGCGCTGACGGCGCCGCTGCGGCTGCTGCAGCGCTATCCGGCGCGCATTCTGGAACTGCCGTTCGAGATGCCGGGGCTCGACTACTTCTGCTACTGGCATCGCAGCGCCGATCAGGATCAGGGCAGCCAGTGGCTGCGCGAGCAATTGATGACGCTGATGGGCGGGATCGGCGAGGTGCGGTGACGTGCGCGCAGGCGGCTCAATACGATTCGTCGTCGAAGCGTGACGATGCGGGCCGGCGTTTCATGTCCTTCAACCAGTTCCTGACCTGATCCGGATCCTCGAACTCGCGCAGCGTGACGGTCAAATCCTGGTTGCTCCGCTGCATGCCGGCGATGTCGCGCGCAAGCATGCGCAGCACGGTATCGGGCGCGACCTTGGTGGACGGCGCGATCCCGTACGTGCGCCGGAAGTCGTGCTCGACGTGCACGATCTCCTGATCGAGTTCGCGCAGCTGTTCCTCCAGGATGCCGTTGTAGCGCGTGAGCCGCGCTTCGCCGAGACCGTCGATCGCACGCCGGTCGATCTGTTCGATTTCCAGCTGCAGTTCGAGCAACTGGAGCAGATTGCCTTTCTCGTAGGCACGGTTGACCCGCTGCATCAGCACGGTCTTGCGTTGCTGCTCCTGCGGATCGGGTTCGCGATCGGGGTGCAGCGCGCTGGCCAGCTTGCGATAGATCTCGCGGATCGATTTGCTCGATTCGGCCTGCTCGGCTTCGATCCGGGCCTGCGCAGCCGATTGCTTCGGTGCCTTCTTGCGCTTGGCGCGCTGCGCCTCGCGGGCCGCATGGGCGGCCATGTCGCGCTCGAACTGGGCGTCGAGTTCAGCCTGCATGCGTGCCGCGAGTTCGTCGGGCGACAGCGTGTCGAGATCTTCTGGCGGTTGCGGCTCGGGTTCCCGTTCCCGTCCCGGTTTGGCGGGCTCGGGAGCGCCTGCCGCGTGGCCGGTGTGCGCGGGTCCGGCATGCCGGTCGTAGATGATTTTCAACGTCGCGTCGTCGCTGACGTCGAGCAAATCGCGCGCCATGTCGACGATCAGGTCCGACAGCGTGCGCTGCTCGGCCTTGCTCAGGCCCTTCTGCAGGAACGCGTCGTCGAGCAGATGGATCAGCCGGATGCGCAGCGCAGTCGCTTCCTGTTCGAGCGGCAGCAGAGCGTCGACGAACTTCTTCTGGAACGCCGGCATCACGGCTTCCCACGCGCCGAGCCGCTCGCGCCGCGTCTCGATCTGCTTGACGAGCGTATTGAACGTTTGCTGGGCTTTCGACAGGCTGGCTGTCTCGTGGCCGGGTGCGATGGCGACCGCGGCACCGCGACGTGCGGTCATGATGAGTGTCCTCCGGCCGCGGCGGGACGCGCGGCAGGCCGGTATTTTAGCCGCATGCCCGCGGGGCGGCGCGGAACGGGGGGCTTCCTCCCGGTGACCGGCGGCGCGTCAGTGCGCCACGGCCGCCGCTGCCGGCGCGCCGGAATCCGAACCCGGTGCGCCGTTCGGGCCGTAGCCCGCTTCGGCATTCTTGTGTTCGGCGAGGCGCTTCGCGGCCAGGCGTTCCTGCGCGGCGACGATGTCGTCCGGATAGCTGTCGCCGTCGCCGATCGACGGGTTGTAGCCGACCGATTCGAGGTCCAGCAACTCCTGGCGCACTTGCGCGCGGGTGAGCGTCGAGTGGGACGACGACTGCGCGTACGACAGGGTCGGTGCGGCAAGCAGCGCGGTGGCGGTAGTGGTGACGGCGGCGATGGTAACGATGAGCGATTTCACGATTTCCTCAGACGGTTTCGTTGCGATTCGGCGTACCTGCGGCAGGCCGCCAGACCGATGGAGCAAGTTTAGGAACCCGGAACGGCCGGATAAACGGCGATTCCTGGCGAGCTGTGTTCCAGAATGCGTGAGAGTGCGCAATGCGCATGCCGGGGCGATCACGCATCGGCGATGGCTGCGACGGTGCTTGCCGCATGGGCCGTTCCTGACGCGCGCGGTGAGGCGACCCTGATTGCATCAATCGTGTCGCTCGGGACGGCCCAGCTCAGCGGCAAGTACGTGCATCGGTCACGAGGCCAATGATCCGGCATGCGGCCGGAGCGACCGGTCGGCGCGGCGTCAAAGCTGGACGCCTGATCGAGGCAATCGGTTTTACTTGTCGTGCGGCAGGTGGGGACGTGCGAATGCCGACCGATGCGGCTTCGGATCGATCCGCAGACTCATGGTCGACGCACGATGAATTGCCTGCAAGGCTCGGTTGCGTGCGCAACCGGGACGGGCTGGAGGGTGACTCGTCAATCGCCGAACAACTGCCCCTGCCCGGAGATCACGCGTTCGAAATCGTCGCGCAGGAACGGCAGGATCGCATCGGCGACGGGCTGAAGCTGGCGGCTCAGGTAGAACGCATAGTCGATCGGCGAGCGCATCGTTTCGAGCGGCTCGGGGCCGGCCGTCGTCATCACGTAGCTGATCCAGCCGCCGCGCTGATACTGCAGCGGCCGGCCCTGCGCATGATTGAACTCGTCGGCGATGCGCGCCGCGCGCACGTGCGGCGGCACGTTGCGCTCGTATTCGCGAAGCGGCCGGCGCACGCGCTTGCGGTAGACGAGTTGATCGTCGAATTCGCCGGCCAGCGTGCGCCGCACGTAGTCGCGAATGAAATCCTGATACGGTTCCCGCCTGAACACGCGCCGGTACAACTCGCGCTGAAACTGCTGCGCGAGCGGCGTCCAGTCGGTGCGCACCGTTTCGAGCCCCTTGAACACGAGATCCTCGCCGCCGTCGGCCGTCGCCGCGAGGCCCGCATAGCGCTTCTTGCTGCCTTCTTCCGCGCCGCGCACGGTCGGCATCAGGAAGCGCCGGTAATGCCGCTCGTATTGCAGCTCCAGCGCGCTGTCGAGCCCGAACTGCTCGCGCAGGTGCGCTTGCCACCAGCGATTCACGTGCTCGACCAGCGCCCGACCCTTCGCGCCGGCTTCGTCGTCGTCATGCGCGCGGCCGAGCCATACGAACGTCGAATCGGTATCGCCGTAAATCACTTCGTAACCCTGAGCTTCGATCAGCTTGCGCGTGCGGTGCATGATCTCGTGGCCGCGCATCGTGATCGACGATGCGAGGCGCGGGTCGAAGAAGCGGCAGCCGGTCGAGCCGAGCACGCCGTAAAACGAATTCATGATGATCTTCAGCGCCTGCGACAGCGGTGCGTTGCGCTGCCGCTTCGCGTCGTCGCGGCCTTCCCACACGCGCCGTACGATGTCGGGCAGGCAGTGCGCGGTGCGCGAGAAACGCGCGCCGAGAAAACCGGGCACCGATGTGTCGTCGGCGGGGTGCGCGAGCCCCTCGATCAGCCCGACCGGATCGATCAGGAACGTGCGGATGATCGACGGATAGAGGCTCTTGTAGTCGAACACGAGCACCGAGTCGTACAGCCCGGGGCGCGAATCCATCACGAAGCCGCCGGGGCTGTTCTGCCCCGTCACGTCGCCGAGGTTCGGCGCGACATAGCCGAGCCGATGCATGCGCGGCAGGTACAGGTGCGTGAACGCCGCGACCGACCCGCCGGTGCGATCGGCCGCGAGGCCCGTGACGCTCGCGCGTTCGAGCGCGAAGGACAGCAGGTCGGCCTTGTCGAAGATGCGCGTGACGAGCTCGCAATCCTTCAGGTTGTAGCGCGCGAGCGCGGGCTTGTCGTGATCGAAGCGACGCTGGATCTCGTCCATCCGCTGATACGGATTGTCGATCGACTTGCCTTCGCCGAGCAGCGACTGCGACACGTATTCGAGGCTGAACGACGGGAAGGTCCACGTCGCGGATTTCAGCATGTCGATGCCGTCGAGGATCAGCCGGCCGGCCGCGCCCGCGAAGAAGTGGTCGGGCTGCTGGCCGTGCGCGCGCCAGTCGAGCACGCTGCCGCCGCGCCCGAGTTTCAGCGGCACGCCGTATTGCTCCGCGTGCGCGTGCAGGATGCGCAGGTCGAACTGCACGAGATTCCAGCCGATCACCGCATCGGGATCGTGCTCGTCGAACCAGTCGTTCAGCCGCGCGAGCATCGCGGGCCGGCTGTCGCAGTAGTCGAGATTGAAATCGAGCGTGCCGGTGCCATCGCGTTCGTCGCCGTTCGGCGGGCCGAGCATGTAGACCTGGCGCTGCCCGCAACCTTCGAGCGCGATCGAGTACAGCTCGCCGTGGACGCTGGTCTCGATGTCCAGCGACACGCAGCGCAGCGCGGGGCGGTAACCGGTCGCCGGCTTCAGCTCGCCGCCGGTCAGCGTGCCGTCGCGGCCGGGCTGGCCGCGAAACTCGACGCAGGCGGTGATGAAGCGCTCCATCGCGTAGCGGTCGGGCGGCTGCACGTCGGCTTCGTAGACGTCGACGCCGGCGGCGGCCAGGCGTTTCTGGAGCCCGGACAGATGGCGGTAGCGCTTGCAATAGAGGCCGACGACCGGGCGCTGCCGGAAGTCGCGCAGCGCGAGCGGCCGCAACTCGGCGTCGCGCTCGCCGGCCAGCGTGCGCTCGGCGAGCGCCTGCTGCTCGGCGGGGATGAACGCGACGGCTTCCTGCGGGCGCAACCGCACGCGGCGCGGGCCGTGTCCGGTTGCCAGCCAGAACTCGATCTCGATGCCGGATGCGGTGTCCCGCCAGTGGCGGGTAAGGATGAAGCCCTGCTCGAACGCCGTCAAAACGCTTGCTCGTCGTGGATGCTCAGGCGGCGGATTTTAGCGCCTGGAAGCGCTTCGCGCCGGCGGTGGTCGATGGCACCAGGTGGCAGGAAGCCGGAGCGTCACGACGGCCGCATCAGCACGCGCATGCCCGGCGCGATCTTCTGCGTGACTTCGCCGAACGCGGTGGTGTCGACGCGCGCGGACGCCTGCCGGTCGGCCGGCGACAACCGGTCGCGCGGCTGGACGACGATCTCGCGCATCTTGTCGGGGATGCCGTCGAATACGTCCCGGGTCGTTTTTTCCCAGTTCTTCGCCATCTTCAACCACGACTGCAGATACCGGATCGGCGTGGCGCCCTTCAGGAAGCTGGTGATTTCCGGATGATTCGGATCGTAAGACGACCGGAAGTACTGCCCGAGTTCGGTCGCGATCTTGTCGAATCGCAGCGACTCGGCCACGCAGAACACGACGAGCGATTGCGCGAGGAAGCGATCATCGGGCGTGAGCATGCGCTTGTCGCCGTCGGGTGTGCGCAGCAGGCCGCGAATCGCGCTATCGAGCGAGAAGCCGCGCACCGCGTCGCTGCCACTGGTGGCGATCGCATCGAACGGCATCCGGTCGAGATTGTGCGAGTAGTTTTCGAACGGATGACCGCCGATCAACTCGACGTACAGGTCGCGCGTACGCATGTTGAGCACGAGCGGTGTGCCGCCGGTGCTGGGAAGCAGGCTGATCGTAAACGAAGGCGGCGCCGCATTCGAACAGATCCGGTAGTACGTGTTGTCGTAGCGGATCAGGTTCGTGTGTTCGGTAACGGCGTCGCGAATGGCATCGATCTGGGTGTCCCAGGTGCGCCCGACACGCAAGATGAAATTCATGGAGATGTCTCCTGATGGCGGACCGAAGCCCGCACGGCCGGATCGGAAATCCGCGGCGGGTATGCCAGGGGCGCCCCGTCGCCTCTCTATTGCTCTTTTTAGGCTTTTGCAGCGGCTCGCGTCGGCGTAGCGTTTGTTCCGGCACCTTTTGTGAAAAGGCGGGCAACGGGCGCGAGGCAAACGATCATAGCAGGGCCGCGGGGTGGGTCGGCTCGGGCATCGCGCGGTGGGATCGGTGACGGTGGAACCGTGTCGTCGTGCAAGCTGCGGGTTTTCGCTGGCCACCGCTGGTCGACCACATTAAGGCCGCTATCAACAAGCAGACCAGCGGTGGCAGAGATGTGGGCAAGCACGGACCGCTTTATCTGTTCGTGGTGACCAATTCTAGCGATGACGCGTTGGACCACGGACAGGTATCGACGTATCGCATGATGGAGTCGCTGGGCCATGCGGATACGATGCCGAACGTCACCAGATTGGAGCGCAATGACGCAATGCAGCAGCAACGCTGGAATCTGATGACTCAGATCGACGGCGTGGACAGTGCCGTGCAGGGGGCGAATGTGTACGGTACAGGGACACCGGAGCAAATGGCGGCGTATTACGCGAAACTGGCTACACAAAAAAAGAAATTACAACAACAATTGAAGGAACTGGATTCTAAGATTGACAATAATAATCATGGAAAAATTGTTCCAGGGGACATTCCCGGGCTTAAGGCATTAATATGTACGTTGGTTGCGCCAGACTCCCCGGCCGGGAATTGGATGAATACATATGTACATAGCAAAATCATGCTGATAGATGATGTGTTTACAACTCATGGATCAGCAAACGTCAACACGCGCAGTATGGAAGTGGATAGTGAGCTGAATATAGCTCACGAGAATGGCGATATAACGAAGTCGCTTCGGAAGCGGCTGTGGACTATTCATACGAAGCCGAGTCCGGGACAGGGGGTAAAGGATGCTGGTGATGTTTTGAGTGATTCAGTTGGCGATGACTTTGGGCGGGTTTATGATGCTTGGAAGATGATTCTTTCTAAAAATCAAACTTTCCTGAATTCAAAGAAGCAACCGCCATTTGCTTCAATTGTCAATTTTCAGACTGCGACGACCACGCGAAGCGCGCTCGACTAAGTATGCGAAGAATTTCTATCATCCTACTGATCTCATGCCTACTGGCGGCTTGCTCGAAGAATGAGAGTGCCATGAACTCGTTACCTGATGTAAATGCTGTGCGCCTGAATCTGGCTTTCACTTGTTCGCATGAGGTCGATCATTTGCCGCCTCTCGATCCGGAGGCAGATAAGCTGTTTGAGTATGGTCGATACCTTCAGAAAAAGGAGGGTGAAAAGGATTTTGGTGATGTTGCGCGCTACTATCGGATCGCTGCCGCGCATGGGCACTATAAGGCTAATCACAATTTGCAAATTCTGATTTCATCCGGAGCGGCATCATCGCCTGATCCCGAAAAGGAAAGCGTTGATCTTGCGGAGCAACTTATCAAGGCTGGCGTGCCGAGCGGATACTACGACATTGGTCACTATTTGTTGAGTGGCTACGGTCTCCAGCATGATGAAGACGCAGCGCGACGGTATATCCGAAAAGCTGCTGACCTTGGGAATGCCGACGCGCAGTATTACGTGGCAAACTTGCTTGATCCTGCTGATGCAGCGCCTGATATTGCTCGTCAAATGTTTCAATGTGCTGCGGATCAAGGTCACGCGGATGCCGCGAACTATCTTGGGGTGACTTTTCAGAATGACAAAGATTTTATGAAAGCTTCTCAGGCATTTCAGAAAAGTGTCGAGGCAGGAAGCAGCCAGTCTGCACTACTCCTTGAAGAGTCGTTTGACGCGAAGGCCGGGAGGAATCCGTTGTATGCACTAGGCGCGCAGCCGGATGCGGAACGAAGCCGACGTTATAACCTTATCGGAGTGTTTCTGAGAGACAACGACGGCCGCAATCCCAAGGTCCCGGATATCGACAAGATTGTTCCGCTGCCGCCGGCAAAACTGCCGCCGTGGGACGGCACGTTCCAATGGCAAAAGGAACAAGACGCAGCGACGCCACCGCAGAAGCCTTCAGACGAGTTCATCAACGAGATGGCGAAAGCCAAACATCTCGATCCCGCGACAGGATTACCGCTCCCAGGATCCGCGGACAAGACTTCGCAGGCCGAGCAACCGGAAAACGTCGCATCCCGCCTGCCGTTGGGTACGGTCGCTCACACGGGCCAGACTTGCCCGGAAGACGGCGTATGGTGCGCGAAACTCGGTGCGGGTCAGTTTGGCGATACGCAGCGCCGATTCCTCAAGGGCGACGCGCTGCCGTCTGTCGTCGTGCATGAACCGAGAAAGCTGGCGGTGCTCGACAGCATGATGGGGACGCGCCAGCACGTTGAACAAGTTGCGTGGGAACTCGTTGCGTACCTTGATCAGGCTTGACCGGTTCATGCATCAAGGCTGCGTGGCCAATCCGCTCGTTCGATTGCGGCCACGCGCAGCAGGCTCGATTGATCATGTGTAGAACGTCTATCGCCTTGCTTGTTTCGTGCCTGCTGGCCGCGTGCTCGAAGAGCGAGAATGCTACGCGCGCGCGGACTGCCAACCCTGCCCGCAAGACGACGCAGGTTGCGCGACACCCAAACCGACCAGATTGACGATACGCAGCACCCCTTTCACCAGGGCGACGCATCGCCGTCCGTCGACCACCCGCCCGGCCAACCGGCATCGCGCACCTGACGACTGATTTGATGACGATCGACGATGTGTTTACGACGCTGGGGTCGGCCAACATCAACACACGCAGCATGGAGGCGGATAGCGAACTCAATATCTGTCACGAGAATGGTGACGTGATCAAGAGGTTACGGCAGCAGTTGTGGAGTCTGCATACGAACAAGGAGGGGGCGCAGGATGATCCAGGGCAAGCTTTTAATAAATGGGAAATGATTCTTAACAATAACGCCGACCTGCAGGGTGGAGGAAAGCATTCACCCGTCGCTTCGATTATTCGTTTCATGCGCATGTCAAACGAACGCACCTACAAAGACTGAAAAATGAGAAAGTCGCTTGTAATTTATACGGTCGTGTTGCTAGTGTGCGCCTGCACCAACAAGGAAGACTCAGTGGACTCGAATTTACCCGATATGTCGGCCGTACGAGCCAATCTCGCATTTACGTGTGTGCACGAGAGTGAACATCTTCCGCCTTTGGATCCGCGGGCAGATCAGTTGTTTCAGTATGGTCGCTATTTGCAGAAAATCGATGGTCCAAAGGATTTCGATGAAATCGTCCGCTACTATCGAATAGCTGCAGCGTATGGTCACTACAAAGCTAACACTAACGCACAGAAGCTGATTTCCCAAGGGTTGGCTAACTCCCCTGACGGGGCAAAGGAAACCATTGCGCTGGCAAAGAAGTTAATTGATGACGGAGTTCCTGGTGGCTATTACGACATCGGGCACTATCTCGAAGCTGGCTATGGGGTAAAGCAGGATGCCGAGATGGCCTTGCGGTATTTCAGGAAGGCTGCGGACATGGGTAGTCCTGAGGCACAAACTTATGTTGCCGAGCAGCTGGCGCCACACGATCGAGCTCCCGAGATTGCACGTCAAATGAGGCAGTGTGCGACCAATCAAGGTTACGGAGATGCTGCCAATTATTTGGGAATTAATTTTAAAAACGACTCAAAATATTCGGATGCCGTTTTATCCTTTCAGAAAGGTGTGAAGGCGGGGAGTGCTCAAGCTGCGTTGGCACTCGAAGAGGGATTCAACGGCCCCGAGGCATCAAATCGTCTTTCGTACCTTGCGCTCGCGCACGATCCAGAACGCTCGCGTCGTTATCGGTTGATCGGCAAATTTCTCGATAGCAACGAGAGCCGTAACCCGAAGGTTCCCGACCTCGACAAGATTGTTCCGCTGCCGCCGGCAAAACTGCCGCCGTGGGACGGAACGTTCCAATGGCAAAAGGAACAAGACGCAGCGATGCCACCGCAGAAGCCTTCAGACGAGTTCATCAACGAGATGGCGAAAGCCAAACATCTCGATCCCGCGACAGGATTACCGCTCCCAGGATCCGCGGACAAGACTTCGCAGGCCGAGCAACCGGAAAACGTCGCATCCCGTCTGCCATTGGGTACGGTTGCTCACACGGGCCAGCCCTGCCCGGAAGACGGCGTATGGTGCGCGAAACTCGGTGCGGGTCAGTTTGGCGATACGCAGCGCCGATTCCTCAAGGGCGACGCGCTACCGTCTGTCGTCGTGCATGAACCGAGAAAGCTGGCGGTGCTCGACAGCATGATGGGGACGCGCCGGCACGTTGAACAAGTTGCGTGGGAACTCGTTGCGTACCTTGAGCAGGCTTGACCGGTTCATGCATCAAGGCTGCGTGCCCAACCCGCTCGTTCGATTGCGGCCACGCGCAGCAGGCTCGATTGATCATGTGTAGAACGTCTATCGCCTTGCTTGTTTCGTGCCTGCTGGCCGCGTGCTCGAAGAGCGAGAATGCTACGCGCGCGCGGACTGCCAACCCTGCCCGCAAGACGGCGCAGGTTGCACGACACCCGAACCGACCAGATTGACGATACGCAGCACCTTTTCACCAGGACGACGCATCGCCGTCCGTCGACCACCCGCCCGGCCAACCGGCATCGCGCACCTGACGACTGATTGATCCCGGAGTCCACATCGGCATGCGCGTGTTGCCGATCACGATGGCGATCGTGACCCTCGGCGGCGCCTGTGTGGTTTACCGGGTGTGGTGCCGCGTGTTCTACGCTCCCGTGAGCCGCGACACGGCGGAAACGTCCCACGGAATGCCGTCGTCGTAGAAGCCGAAGGCGGCGAATCACCGGGCGATCGCTGTCCCTCCTCAGACATGCCCCTCATGCTCGATCGCCCCGCCATTCCCGACCCGCGCGGCGACCCTCACCGGCACCCCTGACACCCTCGCCGCCCGCTTCGCCCACATCGCCGTCAGAATCGGCACGAGGATCGCCGTCACGAGGCACGCGGTCGCGACGATCGCCGTCGCCGCCGGCACCATCGGTTTGAACTTCGGAATCATCTCGCCGATGATCGCCGGGTTCGCGACCGCGGCGCCGGCCGTCGACGACGCGGCAAGTCCGGCCGTCCCGTTGCCGCCGCCCACGAACTTGTCCGCCAGAATCAACGGCACGCCCGTCACGACGATCACCGCGAGCCCGAGTGCGATACCCGGCAGCCCGCTCTTCGCAATCACGTTCAGATCGATGCCGTTGCCGAGCGCGAAGCCGAAGAACGGAATCAGCGGATGCACGCAGCGCCCGAACAACTCGCGCAGGTCTTCATCGAGGTTGCCGAGCGTGAAGCCGATCAGGAACGGCAGCACCGCGCCGACGAAGAGCCGCGTCTCGAACACCGCGACGCCCGCCGCGCCGAGAATCAGCATGCTGACGAGCGGCCCCGATTCGATCGACATCAGCACGAACGCGCCGGCTTCTTCCTTGCTGCCGTACTGCTGCATCACGGCCGCATAGAGGCCGCCGTTGGTCATGTCCATCGACGTCGTGATCGCGAGCAGCGACAGGCCCGCGAACAGGCCCGTGCGGATGCCGTCGTCGGGGATGAACTGCGCGGCGATCAGCGTCGCGAGCCACGCGACCACGATCTTGGTCGCGAGCAGCGTGCCCGATTTGCGCAACACGACGCCCGTCGCGCGCAGGTTGATCGTCGCGCCCATGCAGAAGAACCAGACGGCGAGGATCGGCACCGTGCCGGCGATCAGGCCGTTGGTGAACGAACCGAAGTACTTTCCGGCGTTCGGGGCGAACGTATGCACGCACGCACCCAGCAGCATCGGGACCAGCATGAGCCCGCCCGGAATGCGGTCGATGGCCTGTTTCAGCTTCACGTCTCCTCCGTGGACGTCGATGCGTCCCGTTGTCGAATGATGTCTGCTGACTGACTATAGGACAGGATTCGGAACGATGGTCCGTTTTTGTGAATTTCATCGGTAGTCGTATACCCGTAAGACGCGATGGCTTTGGCAGCAAAGGAATTGATCGACCGACGAAGCTGGGTCGAAAATCCGGATCGACGTTCCGAATTTGATAAATGTGTGCTTCAATCTTCATCAGGGCGAGCGGCGGCGACGGTGCCGGCGGCCTGCCCATTCCCCAACGGAGAACCGGCATGGACGTGCGACAGGGCATACACAGCGAACACGCGAAGGCGCTCGACACGGCCGGCCTGCGCCGGCATTTCCTGGTGGAGAACGTGTTCGCGCCGGACGCGCTGTCGCTCACCTACAGCCATATCGACCGCATCATCGTCGGCGGCGCGTGGCCGGCCACGCGGCCGGTCGAGGTGCCGGCGTCGCTCGGCGCCGCGATGGGCGTGAGCCATCTGCTGGCGCGGCGCGAACTCGGGGCGATCAACATCGGCGGGCCGGGCTGGGTCGAGGTCGACGGGCAGCGTCATGCGGTGGGCACCGAAGAGGCGATCTATATCGGGCAAGGCGGGCAGGGTGTCGTGTTCGGCAGCGACGATCACGCGCGGCAGGCGAAGTTCTACCTGAACTGCGCGCCCGCGCACACGGCCTATCCGACCCGCACGATCACGCTCGCGCAGGCATCGCCCGAAACGCTCGGCGACGCGGCCACGAGCAACCGTCGCACGATCTACAAGTTCATCGTGCCCGACGTATTGCCGACCTGCCAGTTGTCGATGGGGATGACGAAACTCGAGCCCGGCAGCCTGTGGAACACGATGCCGTGTCACACGCACGAGCGGCGGATGGAGGTGTATTTCTACTTCAATCTCGCCGCCGACGCGGCCGTGTTCCATCTGCTCGGCGAACCGAGGGAGACGCGTCACGTGGTGGTGCACAACGAGCAAGCCGTGATTTCGCCGAGCTGGTCGATTCATTCCGGCGTCGGCACGCAGGCATACACGTTCATCTGGGGGATGGTCGGCGAGAACCAGGTGTTCAAGGACATGGATCACATCGCCGTCGCCGACCTGCGCTGACATCATGAAACGCGAAACGCCCGAACTTCCCGCCGCCGGCGCGCATGCCGCGCTCGCCCGCCTGTTCGACCTCAACGGCAAGGTCGCGATCGTCACCGGCTGCAACACGGGGCTCGGCGCGGCGATGGCCGTCGCGCTCGCGTCGGCCGGGTGCGACATCGTCGGTGCGAATCGTTCGTCATCCGATGCAACGTCGGCGCGCGTCGCGGCCGCCGGGCGGCGCTTCGTCGACGTGCGCGCGGATCTGTCGACGCTCGAGCCGGTCGAGCGGATCGTCGAGGATGCGGTCGATGCGTACGGCCACGTCGACATCCTCGTCAACAACGCGGGCATGATTCGCCGCTGCGATGCGCTCGCGTTCACCGAAGCCGACTGGGACGCCGTGATCGACGTGAACCTGAAGAGCGTGTTCTTCCTGTCGCAGGCCGTCGCGCGGCAGATGGTGCGGCAGGGGCGCGGCGGCAAGATCGTGAACGTCGCGTCGATGCTGTCGTTCCAGGGCGGCATTCGCGTGCCGTCGTACACGGCGTCGAAGAGCGGCGTGCTGGGCCTCACGCGGCTGCTCGCGAACGAATGGGCCGCGCGCGGCATCAACGTGAACGCGATCGCGCCCGGCTACATGGAGACCGACAACACCGCGCAGTTGCGCGAGGACAGCCGGCGCAGCGACGAAATCCTCGGCCGCATCCCGGCCGGCCGCTGGGGCGTGCCGGACGATCTCGCGGGCGCGGCGGTGTTCCTCGCGTCGCGCGCGTCGGACTACGTGCACGGCCATACGCTGGCCGTCGACGGCGGTTGGCTCGCGCGCTGACCGGCTCGCGCGATGAACGCGTTATGCTCTCCCGATTCGCATCTCACGGATTCACGGACATGACAGCAACGCC
Source organism: Burkholderia sp. 9775_39 (assembly GCF_015712225.1). Classification (NCBI taxonomy): domain Bacteria; kingdom Pseudomonadati; phylum Pseudomonadota; class Betaproteobacteria; order Burkholderiales; family Burkholderiaceae; genus Burkholderia; species Burkholderia sp. 9775_39. The sequence continues at coordinate 200,205 of NZ_JACCQC010000009.1, forward strand.
CAGGCAGCGCAAGCGCGATCAGGCGAACCAGGAAACCGGTGGCGGCCAACCGGGGGCCGACCCGTCGGCGGCAGGGAGCGTCGAGAAGCCCGATTCGGTCGCCGCGGTCGGCAAGGTCTTCACGATCCTCGCCGCGCTCGGCGAGCGCCGCGAGATCGGCATCAGCGAACTGTCGCACCAGCTCGGCATGTCGAAGACGACGGTGCATCGCTTCCTGCAGACGCTCAAGACGCTCGGCTACGTCGCGCAGGAAGGCGAGACCGACCGCTACCGGCTGACGATCCGGCTGTTCGAGCTCGGCAGCAAGGCGCTGGAAAGCGTGGACCTCGTGCGCGAGGCCGATCTCGAGATGCGCCGCATCGGGCAACTGACGCGCGAAGCCGTGCATCTCGGCGCGTTCGACGAGGACGCGATCATCTACATCCACAAGATCGACGCCGATTACGGGCTGCGCATGCAGTCGCGGATCGGCCGGCGCAATCCGCTGTACAGCACCGCGATCGGCAAGGTGCTGCTCGCATGGATGACGCCCGGCGACGCGCGTGCGGTGCTGGCCGGCATCGAGTTCAGGAAGTCGACCGCGAAGACGCTGGCGTCGGCGGACGCGGTGATGAGCATCCTGCCGCACGTGCGGCAGCAGGGCTACGGCGAGGACAACGAGGAGCAGGAAGACGGTCTGCTGTGTCTCGCGGTGCCGGTGTTCGACCGTTTCGGTCGCGTGATCGCGGGGTTGTCGCTGTCGTTCCCGACGATGCGGTGCGGCGCGGACACGAAGGCGCATTATGTCGCGTTGCTGAAGGAGGCCGGGCAGGCGATTTCCGCCCGGCTCGGGCATCATCCGGAAGCGGCGGGCGTCGAAGCGACGACCATCGCGCAGGATTGAGCGTGTGCCGGGCGCGAACCGGCACGCCGAAACAACCAGACGGCATACGGAACTTGATCATGCAGATGAAAATGACGATGCGCATGGGCATCGCGATGCTGGTGCTCGGCGCGAGCCTGGCTGCGAGCGGCGCGCACGCGACGCGCGCGGTCGATTGCGGGCAGCTCGATGCGGCCACGAGCGGCCCGGACGACAACTTCCGGCCGCCGGCGTCGGGTACGGTGATCGGCACGGGGCGCGCGTATTTCTACTCGGCGCCCGACGCGCACTGCATGACGAAGCAGACCTTCATCGTTCCCGGCGATTCGGTGACCGTCTACAAGTCGCACGGGCGCTGGTACAACATCATGTACGTGAACGGCAAGACCGGCGACGACTTCGAAGGATGGGTCGAGCAGGGCCGCGTGCGCCTCGACGGTCGATACGGCGCGCAGTAGTCGCCGTCGGCGGCGCCGCTACACCGGCGCCCAGGCGAAATCGCGCTTCAGGTTCTCCGCGCGCAGCGGCCGCTGGTAGAGATATCCCTGCGCATACTGGATCCCGACCGCATGCAGCGCGCGATGCTGCGCTTCCGTCTCCACGCCTTCCGCGATGATCTTCAGGCCGTAGTGGTGCGCGACGGCCGCGATCCCTTCGATCAGCCTCGCGCTGCCGCCGTCCAGTTGCGAGATGAACTGCCGATCGATCTTCACGTAGTCGAACGGAAAGCGCGACAGCATGTCGAGATTGCTGTGATGCGTGCCGAAATCGTCGATCGCGAACTTCGCGCCTTTCGAGCGCAGCGTCTGGAAGATCTCGGTGGTTCGCGCGTTCTTCTCCAGCAGGATGCGCTCGGTGACTTCGAGCACCAGCGTGAAGCCGGGCGGCAGCGCGCGGATCGCCTCCTCGACGACGGCCACGAACCGCCCGCGCTCGAGATCCTGCGGCGCAACGTTCACGGCGATGCGCAGCGGCGCGGACGGCGTCAGCGCGGTCAGTTCGGACACGGCCGTGCGCAGCACGAATTCGGTGACCTTCGGCAGCACGGTGCTGGATTCCACCTGCGGGATGAATGCGGCCGGGCTGATGGCCCCCCACTTCGGATGGTGCCAGCGCAGCAACGCTTCGACGCCGACCGTCCTGCGCGTCTGCACGTCGACGATCGGCTGGTACACGACATGGAATTCGTTGCGCCTGAGCGCGTGGCGCACGGCTTTCAGCAACAGCCGCCGCGGGGCCATCGCGAGCAGGTAGGCGGCCATCACGAGGCTGTCGGCCAGCAGCACGATCGTCGCGCAGATCAGCCGGTAGTGGCGCTGCACCTGTGCCGCGTAGCGCGCCGAGGCGATGACCGACACCGTGAACGGCCAGCGCTGCGACGCCATCGTGCTGCCGCCGACGGGGCCGGCCGCCGTTTTCGGCGCGAACTTGCCGTGCTGATCGAGACGGCCCGAACCCGCGATCGACAGCGTGGCCGTTTCCGCGCCATCGCCGGTGCCGTGGTTCAGCGCGTCGGCGACGTAGTCGCCTTCGATCAGGTACAGGACGCCCGCGCCGCGCGCGGTCGCGCGGAACGCGGACAGTACCGGAATGCCATGCTGGAACGGCGTCTGGCGCAGCAGCGTGACGATCATCGATCCCGGTTCGGGTTCGCGCGCATATGCGGCGAGCGGCAGGTCGATCGAGCCGAGCGCCGACGAACACATCACGCGCCCGTCATTTACCAGCGCGACCGCCCGCAGATAGCGCAGGCGAGTGCCCACTTCGGCGAGTGTCCGGAACACCGTCGCGCACGGCCGCCCGACCAGTGCGGTCAGCTCGTCCGCGTGTCGAAGGCGCACGCCGTCCAGAATGCGGTCCACGGAAGCCACGATGTCGTTTGCCACGACGCGCTCATGCGCGGTGACGGCATCGCGCGCGTAGCGGTCGGCCAGCACGATCGCGAACGCGGGCACGAGCACGCAAATGATCACGGCGGCGAAAAACACGACGCGCGGCCACGCGCCGCGGCGATGGAAAAGGGGCTTCGAGCCGGGCGTGAGCGCCCACAGTCCCGCGGTTGCCTTTGGTGTTGTACGCATGGCGTGGCAAGTCGAACCGGTCGATGCGCCAACGGCGCGCATCCCGCATGCCCGATTCGGGCCATGCGGCTCGCGCGCCGGTTTCGGGACGCCGGTCGATTCGGCCGGCGCGACGGCATCGGCTCGGCCTGTCGCGATCGACCCTTCATCTGGCAGCATTCCTCAATAACATGCGCGCATTGAGCATGTATATCGACGCAGCGTACCGAAAAAAGCCCCGGCCGCACAGTGTGTGCAGCCGGGACAAAAAACACCGTCTCTTGGCACGAGGATGGTGCGCGGCAAGTATAAGACGCGGCGCGATATTACGAAATATTGTTGTTTAAATATTGATGTGGTTTTGTGATTGTGTCTCAAAAAGAAACATTTCCATGTGGCGCGGCCGGCGGCAGACTCCTGCCAGGGCGTCAAACCGGAGCGTGACGATGGAAGAAAATGCCGGACCCACGGTCATCGTGACCGATGGCGCCGCCGTGGCGGACGGCGGTTCGCTGTGGATCAGGATTGCAGTGGATGGACAGGCGCGCGACTACTCGCTCGATCGCGCACTCGCGTCGCGCGGCACGCCGCGCTACGACAGCATCCGCGGCACGCATGGCGTGCTGTCGAACGAAGAACGACGGGCATTGCGGGTGCTGCTGGAGCGTATTGCCGATCCTGCCATGTGGGCCGGCATCGTCGGCACGTTCATCGAGGTGCTGAAGCGCGCCGACGGGCCATGAACGATGGGGGCGGCTGCGCTTCAGAAATCGTTGCGCATCTTGTGGAGCAGGCCGCTTGGCGACTGATGCGTGTCCACCGCGGTGAGCACGTCGGTCAGGAACCACGGCAGGTTCAGTTGCGTGTCGGCGTCGCCGACGCATACGCGGATCGGCGGTGCGCCGGACGGCGAACGGGCGCCTGGCGCGGCATCCCGCGACGGCACGCAATTTTTCGCGTGGGCCTGAGCCGGAACCGGCGCGACAGCGCCGGAGGACGCACCGGCGATGGCCGGCGCGTTGAAGGCGGCAAACAGGGTCAGGGCGGCGGCAAGGGCGACGCGTTTCATGAGGGTTCTCCGGCGATGCGGGTTCGACCACGCGAGCCGATGCGAGTTCGTCCGCGCGCGATGCGTGCGCCCGCCCCAACAGCCGCTCAGCCGCGCGCGACGCTGGCTGCCCGCGCCGGCTGACGGCTGCGCCACTGCTGCGGCGATTCCCCGGTCCAGCGCCGAAAGGCGCGTGTAAACGCGCTGTGTTCGGAATAGCCGAGCAACCAGGCCACTTCGGCGAGCGTGAGCCGCGGATCGTTCAGATGATCGATCGCGAGCCGCCGCCGCGTATCCTCGCGCAGGCGCCGGAAGTTCAGCCCGAGCCCGGCCAGCCGGCGATGCAGCGTGCGGGACGACACATGCAGATCCGACGCGATCTGCTCGATGCTCACTTCACCCTGCGTCAGCAGACGCGCGACGGCCTCGCGCACCGACTGTTCGAGATCGTCCGTCTGCCGCAGTTCCGCGAGCAGCGCGCTCGCCTGGCGTTCCATCATTTGCCGCAGCGCGTCGTCGGGCCGCTGCAGCGGCTGCGTGAGCAAGCGCAACGGGAACGCGAGCCGGTTCACCGGCTGGCCGAACCGGACGGGGCAGCCGAAGTAGTCGCGGTACGGCTGTTCGTCGCCGGGCGACGGATGCACGAAGCAGACTTCGTCGGGCCCGGTGCGCGTGCCGGTGATATTGCGCGCGAATTGCACGATGGCGGTCAGCGCGACTTCGTCGACGAGCGGGCCGAGTGGTTCCGGTGCATCGTGCCATTCGATCGCCACTGACGTTGCCTCGACGCGCACTTCCATGCGCGCGACGTTCGCGATCAAGTGTTCGTATTGCTGCCAGCGCGCGAGCGCCGCGCCGGCGTCGCGGCACGCATGCAGCGCATAGCCGAGCGCGCCGAGATGCGCGGGCGTGATCCGCTGGCCGACGTGCAGGCCGAGCAGCGGATCGTCGAGCGCATCGGCCGCGCGTTCGAGCAGACGCCGCCAATGCGCGCTCGCGTACAGCGTCAGCCCGCGGTCGTCCTCGGGTGGCCGTGCCTCGCCGAGCACGCGCGCCGCATCCTTGCCCTGCCCGGACAGATAGTCGAACAGCAGCCGCACGTACGTGCTCGAGTAGTAGATGCGCTGGGTCGCGAGCGGGGAGGCGGCGGGCATGGCGGAAAGTGTCAAGTAATCGTCGGCAAGTGTCAACGCGGGCCGACCCGTGCGCGACCATACTGCGCGGCAGTTCCCGATCGAGGCTGCCGACATGCCGACCGAGTTGATGACGTGGCTCCATGCGTTCCTGGGTAACGACGTGGACTGGAAGCAGGTGCTGCTGATCGGCATGACGCCGGTGTTCCTGATCGCATTTGCGGTCGAGTACGCGGTAATGACCCGGCGCGGCCGCCGCGAGCCGTTTCGCTGGAAGGAGATCGTCGCGAACCTGTCGCTCGGCGCCGGTTATCAGGTGGCCGAGACCGTGACGGGATTGCTGTTGACCGGTGCGATCTTCGCGTGGGTCTATCGACACCGGCTGTTCGACGTGCCGGTGAACGGTTTCACGATCGTGCCGATCTTCGTCGTCGTCGAGTTCTGCTACTACTGGTTTCATCGCACGTCGCACCGCGTGCGCTGGTTCTGGGCCGCACACGTGCCGCATCACAGCGGCGAGGTGATGAACTTCACGACGGCGATGCGCCAGTCGCTGCTGAACGCGTTCGTCGGCGTGTTCCTGTTCTATCTGCCGCCGGTGTGGCTCGGCATTCCGCCCGCCGTCGTGCTGTTCCTGCTTGCCGTCGATCTCGCGTACCAGTACTTCGTGCATACCGAAGCGATCGGCCGGCTGCCGCGCTGGTTCGAGTACGTGTTCGACACGCCGTCGAACCATCGCGCGCATCATGGCCGCAATCCGCGGTACATCGACCGCAACTACGGCGGCGTGCTGATCATCTTCGACCGGATGTTCGGCACCTATGTCGAGGAAACGGAGCCGGTCGACTACGGCATCACGCAGCAGATTCGTTCGTACAACTTTCTTGTTCTGAACGTTCACGAATTCGTCGACATGTGGCGCGATGTGCTCGCACCCGGGCCGGTTCTGCAGCGCTTGAAGCATCTGTGGATGCCGCCCGAGTGGGAGCGGCCCGGGCATCGGCCGATCCATACGTGGAGCGTCGAGCGGAAAGGGGAGGAAGCTGCCGCCGCGATACCGCGGGCCGCGCCCGACGAAGAGGCACCGGCCGCCGGGCGCAAGATCGTACAAGCCGCCCGCACGCGTTCCGGCTAGCCTGCCAGTTTTCCTCAGCAAAAGGCGAGGCTGGCGATGACGAAAAAAGTATTCTGGGACGATCCGTACCGGACCACGCTCGATACCGTCGTCAAGCATGTCGACGGCGACCGCGTGCAGGTGGAGGCGACGATCTTCTTCGCGTTTTCAGGCGGCCAGGAAAGCGATGCGGGTTCGCTGGGCGACCATCCGGTCATCCGGGCCGACAAGCAGGGCCTCGACATCGTCTATACACTTGCGCACGACCATGTGCTGCGCGTCGGGGATCGCGTGACCTGGCGCATCGACTGGGCGCGACGCTACCGGCTGATGCGGCTGCACTTCGCGGCCGAAATGGTGCTGCAACTGGTCTATCGGCTCCGGCCGGGCATCGAGCGTATCGGCGCGCATATTGCGCAGGACAAGGCGCGCATCGATTTCGCGAGCGAGGCGAGCCTCGCGCCGCTGTTCCCCGAGATCGAATCGGCCGCAGCCGATCTGTCGAAGCGCGACCTGCGCATCGTGACCGATTTCAGCGATATCGATGCGCAGCGCCGGTTCTGGACGGTCGACGGCTTCGCGACGATGGCGTGCGGCGGCACGCATCCGGCGTCGACCGGCGAGATCGGCATGCTGACGCTCAAGCGAAAGAACACCGGGAAGGGCAAGGAGCGGATCGAGGTGATGCTGCTCGAGCCGCAGATGGTGGCGGGCGGGCATTGGGGTGGCCCGGGCGCCTGACCTTCAGGCGCACCGGTACGAAAAGCCAGGTGACGTCGCCGATGCAACGTTTCGCACAGGTATTGTTCCCCGCATGTATATTGTCGCCGTGCATCGCCTGGCCGCCGATATCGCGCGGCTTCGTTTGCACGTCGCCATGCGCGCACCGCACTACTGTCCGTCCGGAACGCGGTGCTCGCGATGAAGAATTCAGAGCAAGTACAAGAATCAGAGAACGTTCCGAGCCCGCCTATGAGCGATACCAAAGTTGTTTTTCAAGTCACCGTGGATGATCTCGTCCACGCATACCGCCAGAACCTTTGGCGCAGGTACAACGGGAAATACCTGCTCAAATCGTTTTCAATCGTTGCGATCGCGTACGTCGTCCTGCTCGTCGTCGGCGTCCGGATAGCAAGCGGAAACTTGCCGGAATGGCGCTATGTCTGGATGGCCGCGGGAATCGCGGCCGTCGTTGCTATCGGTGTGCCGTTCTTGAATCATCTGGTATTGCCGCGCGCAGCGCGCAAGATTTACGACCAGCAAAGGACGCTTCATCAGTTTCACACGGTCGTTTTCCAAGGCGACCGCTTCGTTGTCGAAACGCCGACTTCGCGCGACGAAATTCGCTATGCGGATCTCATCCACTTCAGCGAGGATCGTCAACTGATCCTGCTTTATCAGTCATTGGTGATGTTTCGAGTGGTACCGAAGCGCGTGCTGGACGAGGAACAAGCCGCATTCCTGCATCGAATGCTGCTTCAGAACGGCGTGCGCAAAGTCTAGCGAGCCGCGGCGCGCATGACGAAGTCCGGACGGTCTGCGTCGTCCGGGTTTCAAGGCGCGCGTCCGGCCGGAATGCCTTGCCGCCTCACGTCACTGATACCCGTAACACTGCTTCAGCCCCGCGTAGTCGTAGAAGTGGCTGGTCGGCGCGATCTTCGCGCCGTCGCACGCGGCCTGGAAATCCGTTTCGCGCTCGTTGTACAGCATCTTCACGATGAGCCGCGTCCCGTTGCGATAAACATCCCATTGCATGTTCGCGGCCATCGGCGACACCTGGTCGCCGCGCCACGGATTGTTCGCATACGTGTACGTCTGCGCTTGCGGCGTCGGCACGAACACGTTCTTCAGGTTCATGATCGACGCGAACGGAATCACGATCTCCGCGTGCGTGAAGCGCAGCTTCGCGGCATGCGTCAGGTCGCCGCGCGCGATCGCATCGACTTCACCGAAGAAATCGTCCTGCAGCACCTTCGCCATCCGGTACGTCACCGGGTTCGCTTCCTGGATGCCGGGCCCTTTCTGGTAGTAGTCCTCGGCGTCCTGCAGGTACGCGAGATACTGCGCCTGCTCGGCACCGATGTATTTCTCCATCGTGACGCCGCCGGTTTCCGCGGTCATGGCCGGCGCAACCTGCAGCAGGTTGTACAGCACGTTCACCGCATCGACGGCCGTCGCGATCTTCGTCTTGCCGTCGCCCTTCAGCGTGTTGGTGAACTTGCCGTCCGTCGATGTAAACGCATAGGTGCCGGTGTTCGCGAACGTGTAGCCGTCGGTGCCGAGCTTCGCGATGAAGGCCGGCGACACGAGCGCGGACAGCACCGTTTGCGCGACGTCGGCCGCTTGGGGCGCGGCCTTGATCGCCTTCAGCTTCGCGGCCACCGTCGCGTCGTTTGCATAGGCCTGGTATGCCTGGCTCGCCTGATAGGTCGCGTAGTACGGATCGCTCGTGTCGGTCACGAGATCGGTGGCCGGCTTCAGCGAATGGAAATACAGCAGGAAGCGATTGGTGCCGGCCGGCTGCGCGACCGGTGCGTTCGCCGGATAACCGGCCGGTGCGGCCGGCAGCGTGATGGCCGGCGCCAGTGCCGGCTGCGCGGCAACGAGCGCCGCCGAGAAATACGTCGAGCTGTCGACCGCGCGATCCTGGCCCGAGTTGACGACGACCACCTGCCGGTTGCCCGCGGCGAACAGCGCAGGCAGCCGCTGCGCGAGACGCGCGGCGAGTTGCTGATGTTCGCGGATGCCGGTTTGCGTGAGGTTGCCGTACCCGGGTGTCGAGATGCCCTGCACGCCGTAGCCGAGCAGCGCATTGGCCTTCATCATCGCGTACGTGTCGGCCTTGAGTTGCGCGCCCAGCGCGGTCAGCGCGCCGTCGGCCTCGGCCTTGACCAGCATCGCGTAGATCGCGCCGTCGTACTTGAAGCCCGACAGCCCGCGCGAGCCGTGCCGTGCGACGAGTTCGGTGTAGACCGGCGCGTAGCCGGCCGGCGGCGCTTCGTAGGTCGCGGCGTCCTGCTGCGGGCGGTACGGCGTCTTCGTCTGGTAGTAGGTCGCGGGCGCCGGGTCAGGCGTGGGCTGAGGTTGCGGTTGCGGTGCGGGCGCCGTGCCGTTGTTGTCGACCGACGTGGCGGGCGGCGTCGGGTCATCATCCCCGCCGCAGGCGGCGAGCAACAGACAGGCGATCGTGAGGGCGGCGGCGGTGCGGGTCGGGCGTGTCATCGTGGCGGGCAACGGACGGCACGATGCGCATGCGCGTCGTACCGTCTCCGGGGCAATGTGGTCGAGCCCCGGAGTGTTGCAAGCGACTTTGACAGCAGAATGTCAGGATGCGGTCGGACAATCGTCGGATTGCCGCCGGATCGACGATGATGGCCGGCTGCGGCCGGCCCGGGGGCGGGCGTTCAGTGCAGCCCGGCCGATGCGATCGAGCGCACCGTATCGGTGATGTTCACGCAGCGCGACAGGCCGAAATGTTCGACTTCGCGGCGTTCCGGTTCGCTGCTCGCGATCCCGACCGCGCGCTCCGGCGGCACGCCGAGCGCTTGCAACGCGACATCGAACGGATGTTGATTTGATCCGGAGTCCTGTTGATCCGAATCCGTGACGACGACCGAGAAGCGGTCGAGGTTCGCGCGGCCGAACTGGCCTTCGAACATGTCGCTGAGCCGTGCGGCCGGCAGCGTCGTGACGAGACCGAGTCGATATCCTTCTTCCGATGCCCGGTCGAGCCACTGGATGATCGCGTCGCGCTGATGGCGCGATTCGCGCGAATCCGGTGTTGCTTCGATCTGGGCGAATGCTGCGTCGAGACGGGTGACGATGGCTTCGATGACCACGGTGATTCCTTTTCAGAAACGTGATGATCCGTTCGCCGACGGGAATGCCACACACCTTAGCGTCGATCCGGAAAATGCGACCAATTAATATTTTTAGCCGACTCATACGATTCGACTAATGAATGGGGTGGCAAGCCAGAGCGGGCGCGGGACACGTGTCGCACGGTATTTTCCGCGCGAATGGCAGCGCATCGACGGCCTTCAATGTGATGCACCAGCATGGCGCACATTCTGGATGCATCACGCATATGCATATAAGGAAACGGCATATCGAGCGATGCCCGCCCGATATGCCGCGTTGCGAGGGTGCGCGCGAACAGGCGCGATCAGTGCAGCTTGATCGACGGCTGGTTACGGCTTTGCAGCCAGTGGCTCAGCGACTGGAACAGCGCGCGCTTCACGCCGACCACGCTGAACAGGTGCTTGCGATACAGGAACTTGTACAGCCCGATCGCCGCCAACCCGTCGACGATCAGCGAGCGCGAGCGCACGCCGATGTCCGCCTGGTACACCGCACCCGCATGCCCGAGCGACACGACCGTGCCCGCATCGCGGAACGTGAAGCCGGCCACCGGCTTGCCGGCGACGCGGCGCGCGAACGCGTTGACCAGATACACGGCCTGCTGGTGCGCGACCTGCGCGCGCGGCGGCAGGAATCCGCCGGCACCGGTCGACGGGCACGCGGCGCAATCGCCGAACGCATACACGTGCGGATCGTCGGGCGTCTGCAGCGTGTCGGTCACGATCACCTGGTTCGAGCGGTTCAGCGCGATGTCGCCGATGTCCCGCAGCATCGCGGGGCCGGCGACGCCGGCCGCCCAGATCGTGATGTCGCTCGCGAGCCGTTCGCCCGCCGCGGTCGTCACGGCATCCGCGCCGACTTCCGCCACGCGCGTATCGGTCAGCACGTCGACGTTCAGCGCGCGAAGCTGCGCGTGCATCTTGCCGGACAGCCGTTCGTCGAGCGCCGGCAGGATGCGCGGGCCGCCTTCGATCAGCCGGATGTGCACGTCGCGTGCGGACACCAGCGCCTTGAAGCGGTACGTGGTCAATTGCTGGATCGCGTGCCGCAGCGCGGCGGCCAGCTCGACGCCCGTCGCGCCCGCACCGATCACGTTGATGCAGATCGGCGCGCCGCGCCGCGCGGGCTGCTGCTCGGCCAGGTGATTCGCCTTCGTGCACGCAGCGAGGAACTTGCGGCGGAAATCCTCGGCCTGGTCGAGGTTTTCGAGCGGCAGCGCATGACGCTCGGCGCCCGGCACATTGAAGAAATTCGTCACGCTGCCGACCGCCAGCACGAGATCGTCATAGTCGAGTTCCCGCTGCGGCAGGATTTCCGTGCCATCCGCATCCCGCACGGCCGCGATCGTCGCCGTGCGTGCCGCGCGGTCGACCCGCCGCAGCGCGCCCTGCACGAAACGGAAGCCGTGACGCTTCGCCTGCGCCGCGTATTCGATCGTGTGGGAGGCCGGATCGCGATGGCCCGATGCGGCTTCGTGCAGCAGCGGCTTCCAGAAGTGCGTCGGATAGCGGTCGACGAGCACGACGTCGGCCTGCCCGCGGCGTCCGACCGTATCGCCGAGACGCGTCGCGAGCTGCAGGCCGCCGGCGCCGCCGCCGACGATCACGATGCGCGGCACGCGCGGTGCGCGGTCCGTTGCAAGGGTGGGCGTGGTGTTGTCCATGTTGGGCTCCCGCTGAATGACGATTCGGATGACATTGCTCAAGAACCGACGATATAGTTTCGAACCCACTCGAACAATTTAATGTTTATAAGCGACTCATATGTATTCACTTATAGGAAAGACCGCGACGTTCCGGCAGCTGAAGGCGCTGGACATGATCGCGCGGCTCGGCAGCGTGTCGCGCGCGGCCGAGGAGCTGAACCTGACGCAGCCGGCCGTGTCGCTGCAGGTTCGCCTGCTCGAGGAGGCCGTGGGCGCCGCGTTGCTGCAGCGGGTGGGGCGTGGCGTGCAGCTGACCGCGGCCGGCGAGATCGTGGCGCGCTACGCGCGCGAGATCCTGCATCTGTGGAGCGAGGCCGGCGACGAAGTGGCCGCGCTGACGGGCGATCTTGGTGGCACGCTGCGGATCGGCGCGATCACGACGGCCGAATACCTGATCCCGCCGCTGCTCGTCAAATTCACCGCGACGCGTCCGCACGTGAAGACGTATTTCAAGGTCGGCAACCGCGACGACATCATCCGCATGCTCGCGACGCATGAAATCGATCTCGCGGTGATGGGCAGCGCGCCGAAGGAACTGCGCACGCACGCGGTCGAGTTCGCGAAGCATCCGATGGTGTTCGTCGCGGCGCCCGGCCATCCGCTGATGCAGCGCAAGCGCGTCGCGCTGAAGGATCTCGAATCCGCGCACCTGCTCGTGCGCGAGCGCGGCGCGGGCACGCGCTCGACCGTCGAGAGCCTGTTCAAGAACGCGGGCCATCGCTTTCATGTGGGTTCCGAACTGTCGAGCAACGAGGCGATCAAGCAGATGGCCGAAGCGGGCCTCGGCGTCGCGTTCCTGTCGTTGCACGCGTGTGCGCTCGAACTGCGAACGGGGCTGCTCGGCCAACTGCCGTTTCCCGGCAATCCGATCGAACGCGAATGGTATGTGGTGACGCTCGCCGACCGGCGGATCTCGCAAGTGACGGGGCTGTTCCGCGACTTCCTGATCAAGCAGGGTGCGCCGGTGATCGACGGCGCGACGGTGGCGTCGCACGAGCGGCGACGCAAGTAGGCGCGACCGGCGGTCAGGCGAGCCCGAAATCGTCGTTGCTGTCGGGAATCGATGCGAGCAGCCGTTCCAGCCTGTACCAGCCGACCACGCGCAGGCACCACGCGGCGATGGCGGTGCGTGTATTGCGGATGTCGGGGCCGGATGAAGGGCGAACGGTGGACGGCGAACGCGCGATGAACGCCGCGCGTTGCGGGCAGGAATGGGGCATGACGGGCTCCGTAGGTGTCGGATGAACGGATCGTAAGCGGCGCGGCGCCCGCCGGCGCGCACGCAAGGATCGTCCCGAGCAGAAACGGATGATCTTTTTCTGCTTGATCCGGCGGCGCTCGCGCACGGCCGGCACGCCGGCCCGAAACGCGTCACAATGCGCATTCGGCACCTGATCTGGTGGAGACCATCAATGAGCGATCCGATTCTTGCCGCGCCGACGGACAACGGCGTCCCGGTCAGCCTGCGCTCCAGCCGCGGGCTGGGTTGGCGCGGCTTCGGCGCGTCGCTGCTGGAGATTCGCGCGGGCACGTACCGGATTCCGGCGGCCGAGCATCATCGGATCGGCGTGCATATCGGTGCGCCGGTGCGGGCGGACTGCGTATGCGACGGCGAGCGCGTGTCCCGTATCCAGGCGCACGGCGACGTCGACGTGATTCCGGCCGGCCTGCCCGGCCAGTGGACCGACAGCGCCGACTGCCGGATCCTGCACATCGCGCTCAGCGACACCTTCGTGCGGCGCACCGTCGAGCAGCTCGAACTGAAGCCGTCGCACGCGCAGATCCGCCGGCGGCTGCAGGTGCGCGACCCGCGGCTGCAGCACATCGCGTGGGCGATGGCCGCCGAACTCGAAGCGGAAGACGCATCGGATCCGCTCTACGCGGAAAGCCTGTGCACGGCGCTCGTCGCGCGGCTGGTCGACGCCCAGCCCGCGTTTCGCGAACGCCGGCGTACGCTGGCGCCGAAGGCCGCGGCGCGTGTGATCGACTATGTCGAAGCGAATCTCGACCGGCGCATGACGCTGGCCGAGCTTGCGGCGCTCGTGTCGATCAGCGTGCCGCATTTCAAGGTGCTGTTCCGCGAAACGCTCGGGATGCCCGTGCACCAGTACGTCGTGCGGCGCCGGGTGGAGCGCGCGAAGGCGCTGCTGCTCGAAGGCCGACTCAGCATCAGCCAGATCGCGCTGGAAGCCGGGTTTGCGCATCAGAGCCATATGGCGAACTGGATGAACCGCGTGCTGGGGGCGACGCCGACGGAGATCGCGCGGTCGGGCGTGCGGAGTGGGTTGCGGCTGGCGTATGACGGTAAGGATGGCGCGAAACCTCCGCGTCGCTAGCGCGCCAACGGACGCGCGGGCCGTACCCGCGCTCGCATCCCGTCATCCTTTCCTGCTCGATTCATCCTCCCGTGTGCGCCTTTCCGGCCGCGCTTGCCGACAATCACAGCACTTTCATCCCTCGGGAGCGGATCGTGTTCGTGATCTTCGGAGCATCCGGCAACGTCGGCTTGTCGACCGTAACGGCCTTGCGCAACGCAGGCCATTCCGTGCGCGCGGTGCTGCGCGACGCACGCCATCGTGAACGTTTCGTGCAGCTTGGCTGCGATGTCGCGATCGCGGACCTGGCGGACGCGAACGCGATCGCCGCGGCGATCGACGGCGCGCGGGCCGTGCAGATGCTGTGCCCGGTGCCGGCGGCCGACCCCGATCCGGCCGCGACGATGACGCGGACAATCGACGCAGCGACTGCCGCGCTCGCCGCGAATCCGCCGCCGGCGCTGCTCGCGTTGTCGGATTACGGCGCGGAGCTTGCAGGCAATACGGGTATCACGCGTCTGTTCCATGACTTCGAGGCACGGCTGAAGACGATCCCGACGCGATTGACGCTGCTGCGCTCGGCCGAGCATCTGCAGAACTGGGCGCGCGTGCTGCCGGTCGCGCTGGGCACCGGCGTGCTGCCGAGCTTTCACCATCCGGTCGGCAAGGTGTTTCCGACGGTCTGGGCGCCCGATGTGGGCGTCGTCGCGGCGCGGCTGCTGCTCGATGCGCCGGAAGGCGGCAGCGGGCCGCGCATCGTCAGCGTCGAAGGTGCGCGGCGAGTGAGCGTGACGGCGATCGCGGAGACGTTGGGCGCGGCGGCGGGGCGCGCGATCGTCGCGCACGAGCTGCCGCGCGATACGTGGAGCGCGACGCTGCTGCGCGCCGGGCTCAGCGAACGCCATGCGCAGCTGATCGTCGATCTCTACGATGTGCACAACGCGGGGCGCATCGATGTGGAGGCCGGTGTGTCGGAGCGGGTTTACGGGACGACGACGCTGGAGGAGGCGCTTGCTGTGCTGGTGTGCGCGCATGCGGCGCGGGTGTGACGCAGGTAGCCGGCATCTGGCATCGATATCGGTGGACCGGGATTCGCAAGTTGGGCAACCTGGTCCGGACTTCGGGGAGCACTTTAATCGTGCCCCGCACTCCGGCGTTTCAGCCACATGCGCCCGGGAGGCTCGAAATACGTACCGAACCGCACGAGTCCGGCCTTCTTCAGATGGCACGTCATTTCAAAACTCACCAGCACGCCAGGGTCGTCATTTTCGAGGATGGCGACGTCGATGGAGCGGATGCGGGGCTCATATTTCAGGAGCGTCGCCTCCATCTGCTGCTTGAGCATGTGGGCTGACGCGGGCAGCGCCTTGTAGATGTTCGTCAGATCCGGCAGCCCATAGTCCGGCAGATGCTTCAGCGCGCCGGCACGCGAGTTCAGGATGTGCTGCACATTTTGCTGGACGCTCATGCACTCGAGTGTCCGGTCGTCGTAAGCATCGAGCGGGTCGCCGCCGATCTGGCCGAGCAGCATGTCATGGAGAGAGGGACGCGCCTGCATGATCATGGCCTCTGGTTACGCGGTCGTGCGTGTCGGCTCCGCCGTGCCCGCCACGACGTGGCTCCGGTCGATGAAATCGATCGTCACGCTGGCTTCGGATGAGCTCGACAGCACGATCCTCTCGGGGGCGGCCCCGGTAGCCATTCGCGCAAGCAGTTCACGCGACACGTTCGGCAGAATCCGCTGGTTGAGGAATGCATCGACGCTGCGTGCACCGGACTCGCGCGCGAGGCAAAGCTCGGCCATCGCGTCGATCAATGACTCGTCGCATGCCAGCTCGACGCCGTGTTGCCGGCGCAGGCGGTCGGCGACCTTCGACAGCTTGAGTCGCACGATCGACGCGAGTGCGGCGGCATCGAGCGGCCGATAGACGAGCGACTGGAAGCGCGCGAGCAGGGCCGGCTGGAAGTGCGCCACGAGCTCCGGGTGGATCGACTCGAGCAACGCCGCCTGGGAAATCTGCGGATCGTCGGCGGTCATCTCGTCGATGCGTGCGCTGCCGAGATTGGACGTCATCAGAATCACGCAATGGCGGAAGTCGATCTCGCGTCCTTCGCCGTCGCGCATCATGCCGCGGTCGAACACCTGATAGAACATGTCGAGCACGTCGCGGTGGGCCTTTTCGACTTCATCGAGCAGCACGACGCTGTACGGCCGCTGTCGCACGGCTTCGGTCAGGATGCCGCCGCGGCCGTAGCCGACATAGCCCGGTGGCGACCCTTTCAGTTGCGACACCGTGTGTGCTTCCTGATATTCCGACATGTTGATCGTCGTGAGCGCGGCCTCGCCGCCGAACAGCAGGTCGGCCAGGGCCAGCGCCGTTTCGGTCTTGCCGACGCCCGACGGCCCTGCGAGCAGAAAGACGCCGAGTGGCGCATGTTCATGCTTGAGACCTGCCTTCGCGGTGCGCAGGCTCTCCGCGAGCGCGGCCAGCGCATCGTCTTGCGCGACCACGCGCGCGGCCAGTTGCTGTTCGAGATTCAGCAGGCTCAGCAGTTCGTCTTCGACGAGGTTACCGACCGGCACGCCTGTCCATTCCGCGACGACACGTGCGATGACCGCCGCGTCGACATCGACCGAGATCAACGGTGCCTTGCCTTGCCGGTCGGCCAGTCGGCGTTTGACGTCATCGAGCTGGCCGTGGCCGGACGCCGAGCCGCTTTCGGCGATCTCGGCTCGATGCTGGTGAACCAGGCGGACCAGCTCGAGTTCACCGACGTGGCGCGCCTGCAGGCCGGTCAGGATGTTCCGCGCGTCGGAAAGCGCGTGCTCCAGCGTCACGCGCCGGGGCGCAACCTCGTCGATACCCGCCTGCGCGTCCGCGTCGAGCGTCGCCAGTTCGAGTTCGAGGGCGGAGACGGTGGCGTGTGCGCGCTGCAGTTCCGCTGGCGGCGATTCAAGTCCGATTCGCACTCGCGCGGCTGCGGTGTCGATCAGGTCGACTGCCTTGTCCGGCAGTTGCCGCGCGGGGATATAGCGCCGCGAGAGTTTCACCGCCGCGATCAGCGCCTCGTCCCGAATGTGCACGTTGTGATATTCCGCATAGCGGCGCTTCAGGCCTCGTAACATCAGGCACGCCGCATCGTCGTCGGGTTCGTCCACCTTGATGATCTGGAAGCGGCGCTCGAGGGCGGCGTCGCGCTCGAAGAATTCCTTGTACTCCGACCATGTCGTTGCGGCGATCGTGCGCAACTCGCCGCGCGCGAGCGCCGGCTTGAGCAGGTTCGCGGCGTCGGCGCCGCCGGCGGCGTTGCCCGCGCCGATCAACGTGTGCGCTTCGTCGATGAAAAGCAGGATCGGCTCGGGTGAGGACTGAACCTCGTCGATGACGTTCTTCAGGCGTTGCTCGAATTCCCCCTTCACCCCGGCGCCGGCCTGCAGCAGCCCCAAATCGAGTGTCAGGATGCGCACGTCGCGAATCACGTTCGGGACGCTTGTCTCGGCGACGCGCAGCGCGAGGCCTTCGACGAGCGCGGTTTTGCCGACGCCCGGCTCGCCGACGAGGATCGGATTGTTCTTGCGCCGACGCGCGAGCACGTCGACCATCTGCTGAATTTCGCGGTCGCGGCCGAACACCGGATCGATCGCGCCGCGTCGAGCCTTGTCGGTCAGATCGATCGCGAAGCGGGACAGGGCGCTGCCGTCCGTGGTGCGCCGGGGCGCGAGCGGTGCTGCCGCGATGGGTGCCGCCGATTCCAGCGTTTGACCGGCTGCAGGATCGATCGGATGATCGTCCGCTTCGGCTTCGATATCCTCCGGTCGCGCGCGCTCGCACGAACGATGGGCCAGGCGCGGCAGGACGCGCTGGATCTGCGTGCTGCTGACGGACACCAGAGGCCACGCGTTTTGTGTGCGCAGTACATGGGGTCGATCGACGATCGCCTGCAGCAGGTCGCCGGACCGGATGGTCGCATCGTCGGTCTCGGACGCCGCGCGCACCCATGCGTCCTGCAGCAGCGTCGCCAGTTGCGGGGACAGGGCCGGCTTGCCCCGAAGATTGCGTGGAAGATGCTCGATCGACGCGAGCAGCGCATCCCAGACGGTGTCGATGTCGATGCCGTAGTGACGCAGGATCGCGGGGATGTCTCCGTCGCCGGCCTCGATCAGTTTCAGCAGCCAGTGCTCGACGGTGATCTCGTCCGCGAGACGCGTCTGGCATAAGCTCACGGCCGCTTCGAGCGCTTTCGCGCAGTGCGGATTGAGTCGACGGAGCAGGTGGGTCGTGTCGCGCGGAGTCATGTCGATGTCTGAAGGGGGAAGGGGCGACGCGCAGTCATGGGCCGGACTCGGTCGCGAGGACAGGAGGGCCAGCCTGGACTGGCCAGGCTGGCGAAAGAACCGCTCGGGAGCCGGCGGTTCGACCATCGATCGGGATCAGGACCGCTCGTTCCAGGTGTCCTTGTGGATAATGTTGCCGTCCTTGTACGACCACGTGATCGTTTCGTAGCGAAGCTCCACGTTTTCGAGGTGGTTGTGCTTCTCGTAGTCCGGATTCTTGATGTCGTGCATGACCGGATTCACCGCGACGATCTTCACGTTGTCGAGCTTCGTATTGAAGTACTCCTTCTCCTTGCCCGCGTCGTCGATCTTGTACCACTTGATCTCGACCGACTTGAGCGTCTGGCCGCTCGTCACGGCCTTGTACAGGTAAGGCGTCGATGCGTCGGTTTCCTTCGTCAGCGTGATCGGCTTGTGGACGCGCGTGCCCGTCAGCTTGCCGGTGTTGCCGTCGGTCGGGATATGCACGCCATGGTCGAAGGCGACGAGTTCGACGCTGCCTTCGCGGTCCTGCACCGTCACCGAACCCTTGATATCGGCGCCGCCATCGTCCTTGAGCCACATATAGGCCGGAATTGCCATTGCCTTACTCCTTTATATTTCACTGTACGCACTACTAAACTCGCCAGGAGCGCACCCCTGAGCTTGAGAATCCCGAAGCCGGTTGCTTCGGGGGTTAAACCTGAATCGCTACTTTCCCGTGTCCGGTACCAGGGTAATTTCCACGCGGCGGTTTCTCGCGCGCCCGTCGGGCGTGTCGTTGTTCGCGAGCGGGCGGGTCATGCCGTAGCCCTGAATCGCGAACCGGGTCGCGGAAATGCCGGATGCGTCGACCAGCCAGTCCCGCACGGCTTCCGCACGTGCGGTCGACAGCTTCAGGTTGCTGTCCGGATTGCCCACGTTGTCGGTGTAGCCGGCGACGAGGATGCGTTTGTCGGGATGCGCGTTGATCATGTCGAGCGCGCCGACCATCGCGCGGTTCGATCCGGGCTTCAGCAGTGCCTTGCCGCTGTCGAACAGCGACATGCTGTCGAGCGAGACGACAGCGGGGGGAGGCGCCGGCGGCTCGTAGGATGCGATCGCGTCGTTCAGTACCGGCATCAACCGCGCGCCGCGATACATGCCGAACGACAAGCGCAGCGGAACGCCGGTGCGCGCGTAGCGGTCGAGTTGATCCCGATCGGCCACGAGCGCCTGCAGTGCGTCCCGCTTCGCGGCGTCGTGCGTTGTCGGAATCGTCGAATAGCGGCCGAGATCGCCGGCGATACGATTCAGCAGCGTTTCGTTGTTCCTCGCCGCCCCCCAGAATGCGACGGCCGCGGCACAGGCGAGCAGGGCGAGTGCGTGACCCGCGGCGGCCTGTCGAGGCGACATCCAGTATCGCTGCGGCATCGCTTCGATCAGCGGCTGCGGGAGCGGCCACGGCGTTGGCGAGGCGGTGGTGGTGACACGCGCCACGTGCGTCTGCATTTCGACATCGCGTTCCCACAGGCTTCGTGACGTACTCGCCGGTCCACAATCGATCCAGCCGATGCCGAACGGTGCGCATGGTGCTGCTGGCTGTTGTCGGTCCGCCAGTGCGCCGAACACCGCGCGCTGCGTCCAGCCGACGATAGCGGCCAGTGCGGCGGCGCGTGTGGCCGCGGCGCGATCGCCGGCCGCACGCTCGACTTCGCCTTCCGCTGCGCGAACCATGTGCTCGAAACGTTCGCCACCGGCCACGCGCGTGGCCGACGACACGCCGTACCACGCGGGCGTCGAGCAGTCGACGGAGCCAGTAGTGAGCCGCTGATAGACCGCGACGTAGCCGGGCAATCGCGTACCCAGTACGCGGGCCGTATCGGCGACGGCCTGCCGTACGGCACGCAAGTTCTGCGTCAGCGTGTCGGCTTCGGCGTGCAGAGCGGGCGCGACCGACAGCACGACGCCGTCCGGGGCCCGTCCATCGCGCCACTGCCGGACCGCAACGGCCAGGCGCGGCAGATCCTGAGGGCGATCGACGCGCAGCCAGACGCCGCCATCGCCGACGTGGACGTGCCGAGCGCCTTCCGTACGGTCGAACAGGGCGGGCAGTCCGTCGCCGGTCACCAGTACGAGCGGCATGCGCGTGCGCAGCTTCACCGGAATGTCGGCCGTCGCGGCGCCCAGTGCGGTCAGCGCGTGCGCGCTTTGGCGGCGCGCTCGGGCAAGCTTGCACGTGCACCACACCATGAGCGCGAGCGCGGCAATCACGACGGCGATCGAGAGTGTCCAAGCGACGCCGGGACCCAGCGGAAGCACCAGCCAGATCAGCGCGAGCCCCAGCACGGTTGCGAACGCGACCATGAACCGGGACGGATACCCGAGTCCTTCATGCCCGCGATCAGGCGGCCGCTGCGATTCCGTGGAGACAACAGGCAGATCGGATTTCACGGGCGAACGGCCTTTGCCGCCACGAGATGTGCGAGCTGTCCGTCGAGCGTGACCGACCAGACGCCCCATACGATCGCGGCACCCACGCACGCGAGTCCGGCGATCGCCCAGGGAGACAGCCGGTAGAACCAGTCGGACACACGTCGTCCGGCGCGATCCGCGATGAATGGCCGATCCGGGGAAGGGCGCAGCGTTTCCAGTCTGGCATTCAACGACGCGATCAGCGCAATCCGCTTGGCTTCGCCGTCACGGGCGTACCGGCCGACGAATCCCATTCCCAGGATGGCCGAGTAGCACTCGAGCAACGCGACGGGTGGCGCGGGTTCGCGCATGCGCGTTTCGAGTTGCTCGAACACGCGTTCACCCGCTTCGTGCAGGTTGAACTGCTCCACCTGCAGCGGCTCGCGCTCCCATGCGGACCGGGATTCGCCGGGCAGGTGTCGCAGTGCTGCTTCGTCGAGCAGCCCGCACTGCGCCACCAGCGCGTCGTTGCGCACGTCATCCGGAAAGCCCCGGTGCCGCAGCGCGCTCGCGAATTGCTCGACAAGCTGCTTGCACCGGGCCCGCAACGCGACCGCGTCCTGCGTCTGTCCGCCCGAGGTGAGTGTCGTCACGAGCAGCGCGGTGTCGCGCAGCAGATCGCGCATCCCGTCGCTGCGCGGGGTGCTGGTGCCCGTCGCGGTCGGCATCAGGGCGGTGTCGCTTCGATTGGGAGTCAGGGTATTCATGAACGCAACACCGCGTAAAGTTCGAGCGAGGCGTCCGGTACCGATGCAGGCAGATAGATCTGGCAGGCTCGCGCGGCGAGCATCTTCGCGTGCAGGGGACTGGACGCATCGAGCGCGAAATAGTGATTGTCCAGGCGTACCGGGATCGCGCCGGGTACGCGCTGGACAGTCTTGAGCGGGACGCCCAGAAGCGCCGAATTGATGATGTGTTCGACGTCGTCGGGCGCGCCGATCTTGCAAAGCCGTGGAAACTGTTCGACCAGCTCGAACGCGGGCACCGGTGCGTTGACCGACAGATACCAGTCGGCGGCATCCGCGACGATCCGTTCGTCGAGGAACTGGGCGGTCCACGTGGTCGGCCCCTTGCGGGTGAGCCCGATCGACACGACCCGTGACGGAATGATGGCGTCGAGCAGCGTGCGGATCAGCGATTCCAGTTTCGCGAACACGTCGTCGGCTCGCCCATGGTCGTACACCGGAATGTCGGTGAGCTGCACTTCGGTGGAGAACGTCATCAGCGCGCTCGTCAGCTGCGCGAGCGTCGTATACAGATGCTCCGGAGGGCGGCTCGGGTGGGCGCCAAACAGCCGCAACTGCGGCCAGGCCGCGTGGATGCAATGAAGCAGCCAGAAGAGTTGCACGTCGGCCACGCCGTATTCCGCGACCTCGGCAATGCGTTCACTGCGACGCGTACCGAGCGCGAGGGTCTTGGCGTGCAGGATATCCGTCAGGCGATTGATCCGTTCGATGTGCAGCGGATGGCCACCGAGCGTGAGGCATGGCGGCACGAACTGGCGATCGACCTCGAACTGGCCGCCGGACCCGCGCGTCAGTCGCGCGATCGCGCAAACCGTGTCGTCGGCGTGCGACTCGAAGTCGAACACGAGCCGGACTGCATGCCGTTCGACCGCAATTTCGGTCTCGCCGGTTCCATTCAGGTCCGTGACCTTGACGAATTCACGGTAAGCGCGCCGCGGTCGGGCGAGCGACACCTCGTCGAAGCGGCAGTTGCTGCCATTCGCATCCGGCAGCGCGAGCGCTGCGAAGACAACGACACTCTGCAGGTCCGCCGGCACGCCTTGCGTCAGATCGCGTGCAGACGGCAGCGTATCGGCGACGGCCGTATCGATCGGCGTACCGTCTGGAAAAACCAGCCGCAGGCGGGTGAGTTTCAGGCGCCCTGTCGACAGCGCTTCTTCGTCGACCTCGACGGCGAGCGTTCCCCACGGCTGAGCGATAGCAGCGGATGTGTACTGACGTAGCGCAAATTCAGCCCACCTATCCTGTTGCTGAAAATGCTGCTGCGTCAGGATGAGGCCCTCGTGCCATAGCGGTTTCGCGATTCGCATGGTCTCTCGTGTGGTGTTTCTGTTCGTTATTCGGTTCAAGGGCGTAACCTATACACGACATCTTTTTGAATGTGAAACCTATTTTATAAAGACCATGTGGTTTGGTTTACTAATGGAAAGATGTGAAGTGTGAACAAATTTCACAATCCGTCGAATGATTGTTTTCGGGATATTTGGTTTGTTGGCACATTTTAGAGATGCCGAAAAAGATGGCGTGCGGACGATGGAAATGATGCGAATGACCGTGTGACAAGACGCGGGGCTGGATGATCGATGGCTTTGAGCAGCGATCGTCCGGATCGGTCGTCATTTATATCGAAAATATTCGGCGTCTTTTGACTTTGTAAATTGTTTCTGGATGTTTGCGATTTTTTGCATTTGATCGTTGTGGTTTTCGGGCGACGCGCTTTGACTCACTCGGAGTTTGCCGTGTATAAGTGCGATGCGTTTTTCGCCGTGCGAGCAGAAACCATGCGATGAAGTATCGATCGAGGCATGCTGCGCACCGCAGCCACGCGTGACATATCGAAGAGACCATCGCGCCAAACACGCCGCGCGCCCGCCCAATGCTTGATCATCACTAAATAAGGATTGCAAATGGATAGCTTCCAGAGAGAAATTCCGAAGAGCCGTGTCTCGATTACGCTGGATTTGCATACGGGCGGGGCCCAGAAGAAAGTCGAGCTGCCGTTGAAGCTGCTCGTCGCGGGCGACTTCAGCGCGGGCCGCGAACAGGCGCCGCTGGCCGAACGCAAGAAGGTCAATATCGACAAGAACAATTTCGATGCCGTCCTGGCCGACCATGCGCCGGATCTCAAGGTGGCCGCCGAGAACACCTTGGCCGGCGACGGCTCGGAATTGCCGGTGAGTCTTTCGTTCCGCTCGATGAAGGATTTCGAGCCCGAGCAGGTGGCTCGCCAGATTCCCGAGCTGCAAGCGATGCTGGCGATGCGCAATCTGTTGCGCGATCTCAAGTCGAACCTGCTCGACAACGGCATGTTCCGCCGCGAGTTCGAGAAGATCCTGAAGGACAAGCGCCTGTCCGACAAGCTGCGCGGCGAACTGGGACAAATCGCCACGGCAACCCTGCAACAGGAAGGTCATGCGTGAGCGCGGTCGGCCCAAGACGGCCGTCATCGCTTCCCGCAACCACGCAGCCATACCAAACATGACTGAGAGAAACATGAACCAGAATGAATCGCGCCAGAGCGCCACGGAAACGATCGTGCTCGAAAACGACAGTGTCTACGCCGCGCTGTGCAACAAGATCAACCTGAAACCGGTCGCCGAGGCGCGGCCGCTGGAAGCATTCCGCGACAACGATGCGTTGTCGGAGGCGTCGGCCGACGAACGCGTCGCACGCGGCATGGACGCGCTGCTCAACCTGATCGCGAAGGAAAGCAAGCCGGTCGACCGGCTCGACAAGTCGCTGCTCGACTTTTACATCGGACAGCTTGACCGGCAGATCAGTCGCCAGCTCGACGCGGTCATGCATGCGCCGGATTTCCAGGCACTCGAAGGTCGCTGGCGCGGCCTCAAGATGCTCGTGTCGCGCACGGACTTCCGCAAGAACGCCCGCATCGAAGTGCTCGATGTATCGAAGGAGGCGCTGCAGCGCGACTTCGAGGATTCTCCGGAGCTGATCCAGAGCGGCCTGTATCGCCTCACGTACATCGAGGAATACGACACGCCGGGTGGCCAGCCGATCAGTGCAATGATCAGCGATTTCGAATTTGCGAACTCGCCGATGGATGTCGCGCTGCTGCGCAATATTTCGAAGGTGGCGGCTGCGGCGCACATGCCGTTCATCGGCTCGGTGGGCGCGGCGTTCTTCGGCAAGAAGTCGATGGAAGAGGTGGCGTCCATCCAGGATATCGGCAACTACTTCGATCGTGCCGAGTACATCAAATGGAAGAGTTTTCGCGACACCGACGACGCGCGTTACGTCGGCCTGACGATGCCGCGCGTGCTCGGCCGTTTGCCGTATGGCAAGGATACGACGCCGGTGCGTGCGTTCAACTACGAAGAGGCGGTGAAGGGACCGGACCACGACAAGTATCTGTGGGTCAACGCGTCGTTCGCGTTCGCGGCCAACATGGTGCGCAGCTTCGTCAGCAACGGCTGGTGCGTGCAGATTCGCGGCCCGCAGGCGGGCGGCAAGGTGGAAGACCTGCCGGTTCACCTGTATGACCTCGGCACCGGCGTGCAACCGAAGATTCCGACCGAAGTGCTGATCCCGGAAACGCGCGAGTTCGAGTTCGCGAATCTCGGCTTCATCCCGCTGTCGTTCTACAAGAACCACGACTTCGCGTGCTTCTTCTCGGCCAGCTCGACGCAAAAGCCGGCGTTGTACGAGACGAAGGAGGCGACGGCCAACAGTCGCATCAACGCGCGCTTGCCGTACATCTTCCTGCTGTCGCGTATCGCGCACTACCTGAAGCTGATCCAGCGTGAAAACATCGGCACGACCAAGGACCGGCGTCTGCTCGAACTCGAGCTGAACAACTGGATCAAGGGGCTCGTGACCGAGATGAAGGATCCGGGCGACGAACTGCAGGCGTCGCACCCGCTGCGCGAGGCGAAGGTGACGGTCGAGGACATCGAGGATAACCCCGGCTTCTTTCGCATCAAGCTCTTCATCATCCCGCACTTCCAGGTAGAGGGCATGGACATCGGCCTGTCGCTCGTGTCGCAGATGCCGAAGGCGAAGGGCTGATCCGGCGTTTCATGCACCTGCCGGGGCGCTGATGGCTGCCCCCGGCGGCGCCGTTGTGTTCGTGCACCTGAGAGAAAATCCATGTCGATGATACTGCCGTCGCAGGCTTATGAATTGAAGCTGGCGCCTCATCCGGCGCCGACGTCCGTGCTGCGGTTTACGGGCCGGGACGCCGTGAGCGAGCTGTATCGCTACGACATCGAATTCACGAGCCCGATGGCGGGTATTCCGATGGATCAGGTGATCGGCCGTCCCGCCAAGTTCATCGTCGCGCCGGTCGATCCGGACCTCGACTATCTGCGCAGGATGTTCGGCGAGAACGCCGGCCAGTTCAGCACGATGTCGCCGGCTTATACGATCCACGGCGTCATCACGCAGTTCGACGAGTTCGGCAGTTCGACCGATCAGACCCACTATCGCGTGCGGCTCGAGCCGAAGCTCGCCGATTTGAACCGGGGTGTGACGAGCCGGCTGTTCCAGAAGCAGTCCGTCGAGGAGATCGTGACCGACACGCTGCGGCACTACGGCTACCGGGCTGGGGTCGATTTCCTGTTTCAGTTGCGCGGCGAATACAAGCGGCGCGAGTACGTCACCCAGTATCACGAGACGACATTCGCCTTTATTCGGCGCCTTTGCGCGGAAGAGGGAATCTGGTTCCGCTGGGAGCAGAAGAAGGATCACGCGGTGATCGTATTTGGCGATGATCTGGATGCCTACGCGCGCAAGCAACGCACCGTGTCGTACCGGCGAGACTCGGGGCTAGAGAGTTCCGGTGTGGACGCGATCAAGACGCTCGAGAAGCGAACCCGGCGCGTGCCCGAAGCCGTGCGTCTGCACGACTACAACCATCGACAGGCCGGGGTATCGCTGCTCGTCGAGGAAAACACCGCGCGCGACGACAAGACGACGAGCGGTGTTGATTACCGCTGGGGTGAGCACTACGAGACGCCGGAAGAGGGTGAGGGTGTGGCCCGCCGGCGTCACGAGGCGCACCTTGCCGCGCAGATCACGTTCAATGGCGCGGGTAATCCGTTCTGGCTCGAAGCCGGTGAAGTCATGCGGATCGAGCCGAACCCGGCCGACGCGAAGCATGGGGTATTCATCACGGCTGTGGAGTCGCAGGGTGGTCGCGATCAGTCGTATTGGATGACGTTCGAGGGGATTCCGTCCGATCGTGCTTGGCGGACGCCGATCGATGCGATCAAGCGACCGGCGATCGACGGCATTCTGCCTGCGCGCATTACATCTCCCGGGGATTACAAGTACGCATATCTGACCGAACAGGGCTGGTATGTGATCAAGCTGCCGTTCGATCTCGATGAGTGGAGCCCGGGTGGGACAAGCCGGCCGGTGCGGTTCGCGAAGCCGTACAGCGGTGACAACTATGGGCATCATTTTCCGCTGATCGATGGGGCGGAGGTGGCGGTTGTTTTCACGCAAGGTCATCCGGATCGGCCTGTGATCATCGGAGCGATGCATGACAGCCTGCATCCGGATCTCGTCACCAGTCGGAACCATACCCGGAATCTGATCCGCACCGCCGCGCGGAATGAAATGCGGATGGAGGATAAGGAGGGTGTCGAGCATATTCACCTGACGACGCCGTTTGAGACGAGTGAGCTGAACCTTGGGCACATGGTCGACGGGGAGTGCAAGGAGCGCGGCCGCGGCACGGAGCTCCGAACGGACGGCCACGTGGCCGTTCGCGGTGCAAAGGGTGTTCTGGTCACGGCAGAGGCCCAACCGGCAGGCAATGGTCAACAGCTTGCGATGGAGCGGGCGCAAGGATTACTCGATCTGGCGCTCGAGCAAATGCGTGGGCTCGGAGAGGCCGCTCAAGCCGCGCAGGCCGTGGCGAGCGATTATGACCGCCAGCGCGTGTTGCTTGACGAGACGTTGAAGGAACTCAAGAAAGCAGGGGTTCTCGTGTGCGCCCCGGACGGCATGGGCCTTACATCCGGAACGGATCTTCAGCTCACCGCGAATGACAATTTGATCGCCACCGCCGGCGGGAATGCCGATTTCGGTGTCATGAAGCGGTTTACCGTAGCAGCCGGCGAACTCGTATCGCTCTTCGCGCAGAGACTTGGTTTGAAGCTCTTTGCGGCTCGGGGAAAAGTCGAAATTCAGGCGCAAAGCGACGACATGAGTTTGCTCTCCGCAAGGGACATGCGAATCACGAGTGCGAACGGGCGGGTCACGATCGAGGCGAAGGAGGAGTTGCTCCTCAAGTGTGGTGGATCTTACGTCCGCATCGGCCCGACGGGCATTGAGGACGGCACGCGTGGCAATCGTACGATCAAGTCAGCTGCATTCAGTCGGCAGGGGCCGAGTTCACTCGCTGAATCGATGAACACGTGGAAGCACGCGAAGTTTGACGATTCCTATGTTGTGCGAAATCCGTCCACCGGCGAGCCGCTTACCAATGTGCAGGCAGAAATCAAGCGGGACGATGGCAGTGTGCTCAAGGTGGTGACGGACGAGTCGGGTAAGACACCAAAACAGAAGAGTCTCTTCACCGAGCATGTTCGCATTCGGCTGCTTGACTAAATTCGCTGACCTATTCTTCGGAGCAACATCATGACGGGTGCCGCATCCGTTTTGCATCATAGCGTGGTAGACGAAAACGGTGACCAGTACAGCATTGCGACACTGACTTCCACGGAAGATCAGCGCGAAAAAATTGTGCTTGCCAAGCCTTACGTGATCCCGATTCTCTTTTTGCCGGGGATCATGGGAACGAACCTGCGCAAGAAGGACACCAAGGCCAGTGTCTGGCGGCCACCCAACCTTGATTTGCGCGGCGCGGCCGATCTGATCGGGCAGTTGTTCAGCTATCTGTTCAAGAGTACAAACGAACGTGCCGGCGATCTGGTGACTAACTCGGTAGAGATCGATCCCAGCGGACCTATCGATGCTGGCGAGAGCGGCCTGCCGAAGAATGTGCTGGTCGCGCGTGGCTGGGGCGCGTTGATGCGCTCCAGCTATCACCCGTTCATGGCAAAGCTGCAGCATCTGTTGAACGATTTGTCTCGATACGACTTCCAGCGCTGCGAGGCCGATCTCCGGAAATGGGCCGCTGAAGCCGGGCAGGATGCGCCGACCGAATGGGGTGCTAAAGAAGGTGATGCGCTTACGCGTGAAGAGATTCTGCACGCGGCCAATTATCAGTTTGATGTCTGGGCAGGAGGATACAACTGGCTCCAAAGCAACCGGGACTCTGGAGCCGCCATCAAGGAACTCATCGAGAAAACCATCCTGCCGTTCTACAACGAAGGCAAGAGTGTTGTCGTCAAGGACACGCCGGACGGCAAGGGCGGATCGTACTGCATCAACGAGCGCCCGGCGCCCAGCCGAGCGATGGCGAAGGGAGTGATCGTCGTGACGCATTCGATGGGCGGGCTGGTCAGCCGCGCGCTTACCGAGATACACCAATGCGACAAGGTGTTAGGCGTATCACATGGTGTGCAACCGGCGACGGGGGCGCCAGCTACGTATAAGCGTATGCGGTCCGGCTTTGAAGGCGGGGAACAAGTCTTCCTTGGGCGTAATGCGGCCGATGTCGTGGCGATTCTTTCTCAATCGCCGGGCGGGCTGGAACTGCTGCCTACCGCGGATTACAACGACGGCAAGCCGTGGCTCAAGGTGCGTGATAAGGAGACCGGCAAAGAGATTCTTGCTCTGCCGCGGAACGGCGATCCGTATAACGACATTTATTTCTCGCCTGCGTGGTATGGGTTGGTGCCGGAGGGGAATTTGGGGCTGGTGAATCCGAACGGGAAGCCAGCGCAAGTCCCTGATGGTACGAAGCCGGAAAAAGATACGCCTCGCAATACATTGAACTTAGTGTTAGATGGCGTGAAGGAGTTCCATCAATCCATTCAGGGAAAGTACAAGTTTCAGACCTATGCGCACTACGGTGCGCAAGGCAGGCGCGAGACAGAGAAGGAATCGGGCGGCCTCTTTGGGACGGGGATGTTGGCGAGCAAACACCGGCTTAGTTGGGGAGAGGTGTCATGGGAAGGGCGTGATCTGGATGGTGTTGATGCGTGCGGAGTGGCTATTGGCAGCGATGACGGCAATGGCATGCTCGTAACTACCTCTGGCGTCAAGCTAACCATCGGCGAGCCGGATTGTCCCGGCGACGGCACCGTGCCAGTGTATTCCGGTGAAGCGCCGGGCAAGGCAGGTATTGCCATGAGTTTTGCTCACGGACAGGGTCATCCAGGCAAGTCCAATGAGCATTTCGGTTACGACCATCAAGGTAGCTATGGCGACCAGCACGGGCGATCGCTGTATGCAACCATGTATGCCATTGTCAAGATTGCTCAGCAAGCTGGTTGGCACAAAAAGGAGTCGGTATGAAGGAAGACTGGAGAACGCACGCAATCGGACGACATCTGGTCGATTTGCCGGCAGAGGCGATCACATTCGAAATCCACTCGTATAACGGGGATCGAATTGAATTGCTGACTGATATCAAGACGCAGGAAAATTTCGACCTCCTCGTCAATCGAAGGGAGCAGGAACTGCGCGCGGCTAAGCACGTTTTGCATGGGAGTATGTTCGTTGAGAGAGTGCCTCAATTCAACGGCTCCGTTACCCTCGTATCGTGGGGTAATAAAAACTCAGAGCGACAATATCGCTTCGAATCCTACTTCAAAGCTGGTACAAAATTTTTGAGGTACCCGGGCAATGTCGGTCGTGACAGGAAGAAACTAATTTTAGATTTTTGTGAAGATCTAGCTCGCGAATGGCGAGAAATTCCGTTCGGCAAACTGCCGGACGGCGTCGGCTTCGTGGCAGGCGACACCATCTTAGTCGACAAGGACTTCAATCGTGAAAGCTGGGAGTTGAACATCCAGTTACCCGACAGACCGGACGTCTCGTTCCGACTAACTGCCTATGCACAAACGAGCATAGGACCCGGCTTGCGCGTCCGCGCAGGCGGCATTTTGCCGGCCTTGCTCGGGACGGTGGCGGGCGTGGGCCAGTTGCGCAACCGCGCCCGACCGGTCGGGCCAATCGAAGCTGACGAGATTCTGGTGGCGGGCACACAGGACGGAAAACGGACCTACGGCTTCAAATGGGAAGCGCCCGGCAAGGCGTACTCGCTAGCCGAACCGAACCTCAACGCATCGTTGCGTGTCGGCGAGAGTGCATACCTCACGAACAAGGAATCGTTTGCCAACGACGGCGAGGCGCTGGAGCTGTGGGATGGCGTCGTGGATTCGATTCGGCTGCGGCCGGGGGCGGTATGAAAGCGCTGCCTCGCCGGAAGGTTTTGCTGACGCTCCTTGCCGTGCCGGTTGCCACGATACTTCCTCGTATCTCTTTGGGTGCACCGAGCGTGATGACCGCGAATGAGACGATGCGCTTTTTGTGCGATGAGGTGTTTCCGTCGCCATGCCAGAAGCGAAGCAAATTGCAGTGCGTTGCCGATCGCGGGCACACGAGGAAGTCGGTATGAAGGAAGGCTGGAAAACGTGTGTTATCGGACGGCATTTGGTGGATGTGCCTAATGAGGCCACGGCTATTGAGTCGTACAAATACAATGAGGTAAAGCTTGATTTGCTGCCTTCGATCAAGACGCAGGCGAGCTTCGACAACATGGTTTCGCAGAGAGAGAGGGAGCTTCGAGCTGCGAAGCACGTCACGCGAGGCAACATGTTTGTCGAGCGAGTACCGCACGAAAATGGTTCTGTCACGCTGATATCGTGGAGCGACCCGGACTTGGACTACGAATACTACCGATTTGATACTTACTTCCGGGCAGGCTCAAAAAGCCTAATGTATTCCGGGGAGGTTTCACCGGACCGAAAGACGGCTGCGTTGGCTACGCGCCAAAACCTTTCCCGCGAATGGCACGAAGTTCCAGACGACGAATTACCAGAAGGGATCGGCTTCGTGGCCGGCGACGCTATCTTGGTAGCGAAACGCTTCAACCTCGAAAGCTGGGAGTTGAATATCCAGTTGCCCAATAAACCCGATGTCTCGCTCCGACTAACCGCCTATGCGCAAAAGAGTGTCGGCTCCGGCTTGCGCGCCCGCGCGGGCGGCATTCTGCCGGCATTGCTCGGGACGGTGGCAGGTGTAGGCCAGTTGCGCAACCGCGCCCGACCGGTCGGGCCAATCGAAGCTGACGAGATTCTAGTGGCGGGTACGCAGGACGGAAAACGGACCTACGGCTTCAAATGGGAAGCGCCCGGCAAGGCGTACTCGCTCGCTGAACCCAACCTGAATGCATCGTTACGTGTCGGCGAGAGCGCATACCTCACGAACAAGGAATCGTTCGCCAACGACGGTGAGGCGCTGGAGCTGTGGGATGGCGTCGTGGATTCGATTCGGCTGCGTCCGGGGGCGGTATGAAAGCGCTGCTTCGCCGGAAAGTTTTGCTGACGCTCTTTGCCGTGCCGGCTGCCATGATGCTTCCTCGTATCTCTTTGGGTGCACCGGGCGTGATGACTGTGAACGAGGCGATGCGCTTTTTGTGCGATGAGGTGTTTCCGTCGCCATGCCAGAGGCGAAGCAAATTGCGCTGCGTTGTCGATCGCAGGCACAAGAGGGAGTCGGTATGAAGGAAGGCTGGAGAACGCACGCAATTGGACGACATCTTGTGGATGTGCCAGCGGAAGCGGTAATCGTTGAGGCATACAAATATAACGAAGTGAAGATTGAGTTGCTGCCGAAGATCACGACGCAAGCAGGATTTGACTACATGGTTTCTCAAAGAGAGAAAGAGATTCGTATAGCAAAGCATGTCAAGTACGGTAGCTTGTTCGTTGACCGGGTACCGCACAGCAACGATTCAGTAACGTTAATTTCGTGGAATCGTCCGACCAACGAGATACAGTACCTCTTCGACACTTACATCCGCGCAGATTCGAAGAGCCTGAAGTATTCAGGAACGGTTTCCCCAGACCGAAAGACGACCGCGCTGGGTTTACGTCAGGAACTGTCCCGAGAGTGGCGAGAAATCCCATCCGGCAAACTGCCGGAAGGCGTCGGCTTCGTGGCAGGCGAAACAATCCTGGTCGACAACGACTTCAATCGTGAAAGTTGGGAGTTGAACGTTCAGCTACCTAACAGACCGGATGTTTTGTGCCGACTGACCGCTTATACGCAACAGAGTGTCGGTGCCAGCCTGCGCGTCCGCGCAGGCGGCATTTTGCCGGCCTTGCTCGGGACGGTGGCGGGCGTGGGCCAGTTGCGCAACCGCGCCCGGCCGGTCGGGCCGATCGAAGCTGACGAGATTCTAGTGGCGGGTACGCAGGACGGAAAACGGACCTACGGCTTCAAATGGGAAGCGCCCGGCAAGGCGTACTCGCTCGCTGAACCCCACCTGAATGCATCATTGCGCGTTGGCGAGAGCGCATACCTCACGAATAAAGAATCGTTCGCCAACGACGGGGAGGCGATCGAGCTATGGGACGGCGTCGTGGATTCGATTCGTCTACGGCCGGGGGCGGTATGAAAACGCTGTCTCGCCGGAAAGTCTTGCTGACACTCCTTGCCGTGCCGGTTGCCACGATACTTCCTCGTATCTCTTTGAGCGCACCGCGCGCGATGACCGTGAACGAGGCGATGCGCTTTTTGTGCGACGAGGTGTTTCCGTCGCCATGCCAGAAGCGAAGCCAATTGCACGGCCTTGCCGATCACAGGCGCAAGAGGGAGGCCGCATGAATCAAGGCCCGGAAAACGTCAAGGGTACCCATGCCTGTTGACTTCGACAAATTGCCGCCAGAGGAACCAGTACCAGACCGGCCGCCTTCGCGTTTCGTCTGGACGATTGTGTTTTTCGTTATCGTGCTTGCCTGCATATTCGCGGTGCTGCTTCTCTGGCCCAAGGGCGAGCCGACACAATCCCTCTGGTTCTGGATATGCATCACGGTGTATCCGGTCGGCATCGCGGCCTTTGTCGTGCTGCGGCGCTATAGCGTTTTCGAAGGCCGACGTTTGGACGCGATCGCGTGGAACGACGCTCGAGAAAAATACCTGAATCGCATGTTTGAGGTCGCTAGCCAGCCGCTTGTGCTGGTTGCCGCCGCATACCGATTCGCAAGCGACGCGAAAGACGATGCGTTCAACAAACTGCTGGATGGCTCAATCAAACTCGAACCACGAATCGCGCTGAAACACGATGCGCCTGTCAATGCTCGTTGGTTTGATCAGCCAAACACCGACGAGGATGGTAATCGGTTCAACAGTGACGACGAGCGGCAACGCCACGTGCACGAGTGGGTGTTCGGCGAATTGATCGGTGACGTTGCCGATGCCATCCGTGCGCTGCCGTCGGAATTGAAAGTGGCGATTCAGTTGGTGTTACCCGACGTTGCGAACCCGGGTGAGGCATTAGCGTCGTGGGATAGGCAATGGATGAAATCCAAGCTCCAGCTACACAAAGTCGAGGTCCTGCCCGAGCCCCCCGATTTGATGGCGCTCGACGCGTGGCTGGATCGAATCAACCAGAAGCGTGATCAGCAAGCGCGCCTGCTCGTCTTCGTGAGGTTGAATTCGGTTCTTCAGGCGCTTCCGCCGGACGGGAGCGCGGAAGCTGGTGTCGCGCTGCTCGTGATGCCGGAATCAATGCAGCATCGATTCAAGACTGACTCGATTGCCAGGCTGCATCGGCCAAATGACACCAACGGCTGTCCCGTGGATATCGCCCTCGCACGCGCATTGCGCTGGGGGCGTATGGAACCCTCAGCCGTGAGTCGTATTTGGCAGTGTGCCCATGATCCAGCCGTGAAAAACGCCGTGACCGCCGCCGTGGTCAAGGCGGGTATCACCGGGACGGCGACAAACATTGATTACATCGTTGGGCACGCGGGCGAAGTCGCGTCCTGGCTTGGGATAGCTTGCGCGGCCAAGGCGGTTGCCCGGGATGGCACGCCCCAGCTTCTGGTAACGGCCGGGAAGTCGGGGACTTGCTTCTCGGTTTTGCGGAACGGCGGCCCGCCATGACCAAGAGCCGTGCGGGTTGCTGCATCGTTGCGAATCGCCGCACTACATAACCTGTTCTGAATTGGAGAAAGCAGATCATGGTCAGACGGTACGACGTTCTGAAAGGCGACAAGACAACCTCGAACGGCATTGTCCTGGGGGGTGATTCGAACGACAGAATAGGGAATCGCGAACAGGCTTACGAGCGTGATGATGTCTGGTGCCCCGCATGTGAGACGACGGGGCATATCGTGTGCGACGGCCCTCGTTTCTCGATGAAGGGTCCTGACGGCAGAGAAAGTGCCCTGAGCGATGATCTGTGCGTATGCAAGTGCGATCCACACCCGCGCTTGCTTCCCTCCCAGTACTCGTCTTATGTCGATGTTTGATCATAAAAGTCCTAACCCATTGGACATTGGCCAGAGCCGATGCCAACGAAATGCGCGGTGGCATTCGCCTCGGCAATCTCGATTCAATTTCTATTCAATATGCGCAAGTTCCGGATCGACACTTTAAGCATTGCCATAGTGGTCATCCTGCCTGGATTGCTGATCTGGTTCGCGGGCGATACGTGGCTAGGCCTGCACTCGATTGAAGAGCGTGCCCGATGGATCGCCGTGCTATGCATTGCGTTCGTCGTGCTGTTCCTATGGTTAAGCTTCGATTCGTCGTCTCGCCCGGCGGTAGCACTAAGACGTATTCTGTATTGGGTCGAGAAACAGAGAGGGTCATCATCCGAGCGGCGCGACACTGGAATTGCTGACGGCCGCACACGCGTTGCGCGTTTACGTGACAGTCTTCGCGACCGCCACGGATCGCGCTGGCGCTATCGCGCACGATGGGTGCTGATTGCCGGTGATGAACCGCTCGTGAAGCGTCTCGCCCCGAGCGTGGTCGACACCGGTTTTGCGATCTCCGGCGATACGGTCCTGTTGTATGCAACGCAGACGAGCAGCACCCTCGATACCGCATGGCTCGACCAGATCCGCCGCCTGCGCCGTCGTCGTCCGGTCGACGCGATCGTCGCAGTTACACGTAACCGAAATTCCGTCGATACCCCATTCGACACCGACAATCTGTCGCAACGGCTCGCACGCCACGCGCGTGCGCTCCGCTGGGCCGCGCCGGCCTATCTGCTCAATGTGACGGATTTCGGCAGCGAAGCGTCGAGTCCCGACGAGGCGATCGGCTTCACCTGGGCCAACGCGCGCGTCAGCTCGGATGCGATCGACTCGTCGCTGCAAGACCTGACCGACAATCTGGCGGATGCCGGTGTCGTTCGCCTCACGAAGGATGCAGGCGACCGCTACCCAGCTGAACTGTCGCAGCACATTTCGAATCTCGGAAGTGCGCTATCTGGTCTGGTGCTACAAACCTCCCAATCACGCATCTGGCGGCACGCGGTCCACGGCCTTCTGTTCGCACCGCTATTCAAGGCACGGGAACTCGCACCGCCGCAGGCACCGGCCAGCGCGAACAATGACGACCCACCCATCGAACCGCAACACCGCACGATCTGGCAAACCGTCGCCGAGCACAGTCGCAAGGTCCACGGTCGCCGCGTAGGCTTCTCCCTGTCGACTTCGGCGGCATG
The DNA here is from genome assembly GCF_015712225.1 of Burkholderia sp. 9775_39. NCBI lineage: Bacteria > Pseudomonadati > Pseudomonadota > Betaproteobacteria > Burkholderiales > Burkholderiaceae > Burkholderia > Burkholderia sp. 9775_39. Next base: position 236,381 of record NZ_JACCQC010000009.1, read on the forward strand.
GTTCACAACCGGCCTGATCGGCTGCTGGATTGCCGGCACGATGATGTCCGGCTTCGTCAACCGCGCGACGATCCAGAGCTCCGTGGACACGATCGCTAATCTCTCCACGGTTCAGGACCACACACAGGCGTTACAAGCCCTGAACACGTTGGGCCAACAGATCGACACGCTCGAAGTCCATCAGCGCGAAGGCGCACCCTGGTCATCGCGATTCGGCCTGAATCGCGATAGCGCACTCCTCCACGCGTTGTGGCCGAGCTACGCCGGCGCGGCGAACCGCATCCTCGTCGCCCCGATTCGCCAGAAGCTCGAAGCGCGCCTGCGACAGCTCGCATCGCTGTCCGACGCTCAGATTGCCGACGGCGGCAACGTACAGACCCAGGCCGCCTACGACACGCTCAAAGCCTACCTGATGCTTGCGAAGCCGGAGCGCGCCGTGGCTGCTTTTCTGACGCCCCAGCTTGCCGCGACAGCCGTGCCTGCACGTCCGTCCAACTCGTCCTTGTCGTCGGGCGCCTGGGAAGACCTGCGTCTGCACGCCATCGCGTTCTTCGCCAGCCATCTCGGCCGCGCTCCCGCATCCGATGCATCCGCGTTCGCAATCACACCGGACGCCAACCTGATTGCGTCCGCCCGCCAAACGGTGATCGGTGTGCGGGGCATCCAGAATTCCACGGACGCGCTCTACCAACAGATCATCGACGAAGCGACACTGAAGTACCCGCCGGTCTCGCTCGCGACGCTGCTCGGCGACACGACCAGCCGTGGCCTGTTCAATACGACCGCGACCGTTTCCGGCGTTTTCACGCGTGCGGCATGGGAGGAGCGCATCTCGAAGGCGATCGACGACGCAAGCGCCAAGCGCGACGTGTCTGGCGACTGGGTGTTGCGCCCCGAACGAAATGCCGTTGGAGCAACCGACAACAAGGAGAGCAGCCACCCTCCGCCGACGTTAAAAGCCGAACTGCGCCAACGCTACTTCGACGACTACGCGCGTGCATGGGCACTGTTCCTCAACAGCTTGCGCTGGCAATCCGCGCGAACGCTGTCAGCCACGGCCGACCAGTTGACGCTGCTGGGCGACGCGCAACGCTCGCCGCTCGTCGCGCTGATGAACGCGATCGTCTACCAGGCAGGCGCGGGCGCGAGCGCACAGTCGCTCTCCGAGAGCCTGATCAACAAGGCGCAACAACTGGTCGGCGCCGACGAAAAGGATCCGTCGAAGCAGGCTCAACCGCAACTCGCGCCGCTTGCCTCAGCCTTCGGCCCGATCCTGCGCCTGACCGGCAGCGATCTGGCGTCCGGCGCGCCGGCCAATGGCAAGGCCGCCACGCAACTGGCCGCGACCGGCGACCTCAGCCTCGCACGCTACCTCGAGCGGGTCACGGCGATGCGTCTGAAGGCATCGCAGATCGTCTCCGGCGCCGATCCCGACGCGATCGCGCGGCTAGCCGCTCAGTCGGTCCTGCAGGGCAAGACGTCTGATATCTCGGACAGCCGCGACTACGGGAGCCGTGTGGCCGCGAGCCTGGGCGAACAGTGGGCGGGCTTCGGTGTGCTGTTTCGTGCACCGTTCGATCAGGCGTGGCAAGTCGTCGTGCAGCCGGCCGCGTCGAGCCTGAACGAAATCTGGCGGACGGCGATCCTGGCCGACTGGAACAAGTCGTTCGGCGGCCGATATCCGTTCTCGGACGCCGACAACGACGCGTCGCTGCCCGAGATGGCGCGCTTCATGCGGCCTGACAATGGCGTGATCGCACAGTTCGTTGCCACGCAGCTCGCCGGCGTGATCGAGCGGCAGGGCGATCGATGGGTCGTCGCGCAAGGCGCCGACCAGGGCGCGCTCACGATCGATCCGGTCTTCCTGAGCGGCCTGAACAAGCTCACGCGGATCTCGACCGTGCTGTTCCCGTCCGGAGACGCGCGCGTACGGTACGAACTGCAGGCAGTACCGACGCCGGGCGTCACCGGCATGAAGTTCGTGCTGTCCGGGCGCGAACTGCGCTACTTCAACCAGAAGCAGGAATGGGTGCCGTTCGAGTGGCCGGGCCAGTCGCTCGAGAACCTGTCGCACATCGAATGGCAGACCGAGCAGGGTGGATTGCGCACGGCGCTCGACTCGCAGGGGCGCTTCGGCCTGATTCGGCTGCTGGAGCGTGCGAAGGTCACGCAGCAGGACAACGCGCGTTACTTGCTGACGTGGATGCCGGACACGAGCCAAGGCATTCCGCTGAAGGTGCAATTGCGCAGCGAGGCGGGCGCCGGTCCGCTCGACGTCCTTCAGTTGCGCAACTTTGCGCTGCCGGCGCGGATATTCGCGACCGGGGCGGTGGGTGCCCGGCCGAAGCTGTCGACAGCCAGTCCGCCGCCGTTGCCGGCCGCGGCAATCGCAGCGGCAAAGCATGCTGCCGTGCCGTTGCCGCCGGGGCTGCCGGGGGCGATGTCCTGGCAGGACGCACCGATGCCGGCGACGCCGGAGCCGGCGCCCGCGCCTCGTCGAACCGCCACTGCGGCCACTGCGGAATCGGCCCGAGCGGACGCGCATCCGGCTACGCCCGGCATGAAGTCGCCCAAGGCCAATCGGGAGATGACGGTGTCGTCGCTGGCGGCGACTTCGACGTCCTCGGATGCCTCCTCCAAACCGTTCGGACACGCCCTCCAGTTGCTGGGCGACGCATTTGCGTTTCGAGACCTGCGATGACGCTAGCCAATTTCGTAAAAACACTCGTCGGCGGTCCACGCGTCGCTTCGCTGCAGGAAGCGCGCCGGAATACCTGGGCGGCATGGCTTGCCCCGATACCGGGGGAGCACGCGCATGGCCGCGATCCCGGCTACGAGGATGCGTTCTTCGAACTGAAGGACGAAGCGACCAAGCTGTCCGGAATCGACGACGGACTGATTACCCGCGCATGCGAACAGTTGCTCAAGGAAACCGGAAAGGATCTGCGGCTGGTCGGCTACTACGCGTTTGCGCGATTGCGTCAGGACGGTCCTGCCGGGTTCGCCGACGGACTCGAGCTGGCCGCTTCGCTGATCGACCGGTTCGGCGAGACCTTGCTGCCCGTGCGAGCCGAGGCAAAGCGCGCGGCGCTGGAAATGCTGTCGACCGCGCGAATGATCGAAACGCTGGACAGCCGCGGCGACTTCGCGCCCGCGGATCTCGAGCGCGCGATCGCGGCGCTCGACGTGCTCGTCACCCGCACCGGTACGTGGTCCGATGCCGCCCGCCCGAACCTGCATCCGCTCGTTGCCCGCTTCGGGAACAGGGATGAACCGGTTCGCACCGTCAGCCCGGACTTGGCGATGCCGCAGACACCCGCTTCGACAATCGTATCGAGCGGCTCGATCGCATCGGCGCGCGACCTGCTCGATCAGGCCCGAGCGATGTCCGCATGGCTGCGCGAGCAGGAAAACGGCTATTTGCCGTCGGTGCGTATCGCGCGCAGCGTGCGGTGGGACACGTTGCACGACGTGCCGCCGTCCGATGCCGCGTCGCACACGCGTCTGACGCCGCCACGCGCCGAGTTGCGCCAGCAACTGAAGCGGCTCGTGCTGCAGAAACAATGGCACGAACTGCTCGAACGCGTCGAAGGTGCGTTCATGGAGGGCGTGAATCACCTGTGGTTCGACCTGCAGTACTTCCAGCACGTCGCGCTCGATCACGTCGGCGCGCCGTACCGCGCGTGGAGCGAAGTGCTGCGCGTGGACTTTGCGTTGTTTCTCGAGCGTTTGCCGGGGATCGAACGACTTTCGTTCAGCGACGGTACGCCGTTCTCCGACGACACGACGCTCGAGTGGATCGCCCGGCACGCGGTCGTGCGTGACCTCGAAGGGGGCGAGGCCGTTGCACCGCTGCCGGTGTCGGCGGACAGCGAAGGCGAGGCGGGCGACTGGCCGGAGATCGAGGCACAGGCTCGCGAGCTGGTCGCGCGCGACGGTGTCGAGGCCGCGTTCGCATGGCTCGATGCGCTGCCCGGCATGAAGACCGGGCGTCACCGCTTCTTGCAGCGGCTCGTGATGGCGCGCGTGGCCGATCATGCGGGGCGACCCGATACGGCCCTCGCGTTGCTGGTCGAACTCGACACGTCGTCACGTTCGCTGCCTGTGATGCACTGGGAGCCTGCTCTGGCGTTCGAGGTCAAGCAGCAACTCGTGCGCGCGTTGAAAGCGACGGGCAACCGCAAGGATGCCGACAAACCGACGCTCGCGCGCCGCATCGGCGAACTGCAGGCGGAACTTACCGTGCTCGATCCGGCTCGAGCGCTGACTCTTTCGTAACGAGAATTCATGGCAAACGACGATCCCATCCTGCGCTACTACGAAGCGGAAATGCGCTATTTACGCGAGTCCGGCAAGGAATTCGCGCAGGCGCATCCCGATCGCGCACGGCTGCTCAACCTCGACCGTGTCGGCGATCGTGATCCGTACGTCGAGCGGCTGTTCGAGGGTTTCGCCTTCCTGACCGGGCGCCTTCGGCAGAAGCTCGACGACGAGTTGCCCGAGCTGACGGAAGGGCTGGTCAGCCTGTTATGGCCGCACTACTTGCGCATGATCCCGTCGTTGTCGGTTGTGGAGCTCATCCCGCTGTCGGAAAAGCTTCAGAAGACCGAAGTCGTGCCGGCAGGCGTATCGATCCGTTCCGCGCCGATCCCCGTACCGCCGCCCGCGGACGCGGAAGGTCTGTCGCCGAAGACCGTGCAATGCATTTACAGGACCACGCAAGCGGTCACGCTGCAACCCGTCACGGTTACGCATGCCGGGCCGGCCGTGCGCCACGATGGCCGCTCGGTGATCCGGCTCGGCTTCTCGCTCGGCGGGTCGGCACGGCGGCGGGAAACGGATCTGTCCCGGCTGCGCCTGTACCTGAATGCGGATCTGCCGACGGCGTTCGCGATGCATCTTGCGCTCACGCGCCAGGTCGACACGATCCAGTTGCGCGTTCCGGAGATCCGCGACGGCGAGGCGATGCCGCTCGCCGGTGTCACGATCGAACCGGCCGGCTTCTCGGCCGAGGAGCGACTGTGGCCAAAGGCCGACGTGGCTTTCTCCGGCTATCAGTTGCTGCTCGAATACTTTACGTTCCGCGAGAAATTCCTGTTCGTGGAGCTTCGCGGACTGGACGTCACAACGCTGCCGGAACGTACCACCCGGTTCGAACTGGAGATCGTGCTGACGCAGGCCTATCCGTCGGACCAGCGCTTCAGCGCGGAAAACGTGCGGCTATTCTGCTCGCCCGTGATCAACCTGTTCGAGCTGGATGCCGAGCCGATCGAGATCGACCATCACGAAACCGAATATCGCGTGGTGCCGGCGGGGCATCAAGGCGAGCATGTCGAAACGTATTCCGTCGACGCGATCGAGGCGTTCGACCACGAAACGGCCGAGCGATATGAATACGTGCCGTTCGCGACGTTCCGCCATCGCGGCGGGATGTTGCGCCATGAGGCGCCGGAGCGGTATTTCCATTCGCGCGTGCGCTCGGGCGTGGCGGGATTGCACGAAACGTGGGTGGTGCTCGGCGGTCATGCATGGGAAACCATGGAGGCGCTGCCCGAGGAAAGCTTGTCGTTGCGTGTGACGGGCACGAACGGGTTGCTGCCGCGCAAGGGGCTGCGGGAGGCCAGTCTCGACGAACTCGCGACCAGTTCACAGAGCGTCGCCGGGGTGCGCAATCTCGTCTCGCCGACGCTACCGCTGTATCCGCCGACGGAAGACCGGTTCCAGTGGCGGGTGCTGTCGCACCTGGCGCCGAACTTCCTGTCGATGATGAATGCGGAAGTGCTGCGTGGGGCGCTCGCGCTCTACGACTGGACGGACGACGAGCTGAACCGTCGACGGCTCGCGGGCATCCGGTGGGTGTCACAGGCACTGATCGAGGAGATGTCGGGTGGCTCGGTCGAGCGGGGCGTGCTGATCGAGGTCACGCTCGATAGCCACGCGTTCGCCGGGGACGGTGACGTGATGCTGTTCGGCGAACTGCTGCATCGGTTCTTCGCGCTCTACGCGGACATCAACCTGTTCACGAAGCTCGCGATCGTCAGTCTGCCGTCGCAGGCCCGGATCGAATGGCCACGCAGCAAGGCCGAACGGGCGCCGCTATGAAACTGCACGACTTCCCGAATCTGGATCCGCTGGTCGCCTCGCTCCTCGCGCGCGCACCGCGAATGAGCTTCATGCAGCTTTGCCGGTTGCTCGAAGCGCGTTTTCCCGATCGGCCCGGGTTCGGTACACGGGACGGGCTCGAGCATGAACCGGTGCGCTTCCGGCCGCGACCGCGAATGGGTTTTCCGGCGAGTGAGGTTGCGTCGGTCGAGTTCGATGACGGATCGGACACGTTCGGGCCGGGTTCACCGCCGACCGTGCGCACGACGTTCATGGGGCTGTACGGCGTCGATGCGGCGATGCCGTCGCACCTGATCGACGAGATCGTGCTGCGCGAGGAAGGGCACGAGGCGGTCGAGGCGTTTCTCGACCAGTTCAATCACCGGTATGTCACGTTGCTGTATCGAGCGTGGCGGAAGTATCGTTATCCGGAACATTTCCGGCCTGGTGGCGTTGACGCGCATTCGCGCAACCTGTTGTGCCTGGCAGGGTTCGGCTGGGGTGACAAGCCGAAGCGCGCCGGCCTGCCCGATTCGCGGATGCTGGCGTTGCTCGGGCTCCTGATTCAGCGCACCCGCACGCCGGAGGGGCTGGCAGGCGTTGTTGCGCTGGCTGTTCCGCGAGTCGAGGTGCGGGTCGACGAGTTCTGGCCGGTCGTGACGTCGACGGGGCGGCCGCGGCCGCTTACCGGTGTCGGGCGTGCTGCCGGGAAATCGGGAACCCGTCAACGTAACGGGTTGGGTGGAGGTTACGTATTGGGAAAGCGGATGGCGTATCGAAGCCGGGCGGTACGCGTGACGGTGCAGCCGGCCGATGCTCGGCAGGCGCAGGACCTATTGCCGGGTGCGGGGCTGCATCGCGATTTGCTGGCCTTTGTGCAGTTATATGTCGGTGTCAAGGCGGACGTACACCTGCGTATGGAGGTGTCGTCGCGATATGCGCCGGAACCCGCGATCGGTCAGGGAAACGCCGGATCGGCGCCCCGGCTCGGCTGGACCACCGTGCTGCCCGCCGACGAGGAACGGATCGTCAATATCGCGCTCGGCGTCTACGAGGCTTTTCCTGCGCCGATCCCGAATCCATACCTTACCGCGTCGCATGCTTGACCGGAATGACGCATGACGTTCTGATTTTTCGGATCAGTCGCTGTATCCGTTTTGCTGCGATCAGCTTGCACTCTGTTGGGCCGCCAACCCGCGGTCTCAATACGTTCACGACTACACCATGCATTGCTGAGGAGCATCGATGTCCATCCGTTTCGCTGTATCAACCTTCGTGTCCGCTTGGCTTCTGTCTGCATGCGGCGCCTGGCAGTCCGTCTCGGACGCCTCGTCGAGCGCGTATCACGCGGTGTTCTTCAAGCAGATCAAGGTGCTCAACGTCGATCTGTCTGCTCGGGAGGCATTGAACCCCGATGACGCCGGCCGCGCGACATCGGTCGCGGTGCGCGTGTATCAGTTGAAGGACCGCAAGATGTTCGATGGTGCGTCCTACGAGGATCTACTGAAGAATGACCGGACGGTGCTTGCGCAGGATCTGCAGGCCAACCTTGCCGCGGTGTTGAATCCGGGGGCGTCGGCAAGCCTTGCGCAGCCGATGCAGGCCGATACGAAGTACGTCGCGGTCGTGGCGTTCTATCGCAACCCCGGCAACGGCGACGGGTGGAAGTACGTGATCGAAAAGAAGAAGCTCGACGCGGACAAGCCGTTGAAACTCGAGCTCGTCGATCAGCTTCTATTGGCCAGCGGCGCGATTCGCAACACATCGAGGTAGTGCCTGACTGGCCGGGCGTCATGACGATCCTTGAAACACGAAGGAGATGACCTGACCCGACCCGCACACTCGATGAACCGAATCGCGAGAGGCGACGAACCCGTGCCCGGGAAGGCATTGCATCGAGTGTTCGACGGCGGCGTCACGCGTGCGCTCAATCTTCCCGACGCCGCACCCTGTTCAACACCCCATACGCCACCGACCCGATCACGATCCCCCAGAACGCCGACCCGAGCCCGAGCCAGGTCATCCCCGACGCGGTCGCGAGAAACGTGATCACCGACGCTTCGCGGTGGTTCTCGTCCTCGAAGATCCCGTGCACGTTCGCGCTGATCGCGCCGATCAGCGCGAGTCCCGCCAGAATCGCGACGAACGCCTTCGGCAGTGCGAAGAACAGCGTGACGATCGTGCCTGCGAAGAGCCCGCCGATCAGGTAGATCACGCCGTTCGCGAGCCCGGCGACGTAGCGCCGGTCCGGATCCTCGTGCGCATCCTTGCCGGTGCACAGCGCCGCGGTGATCGCGGCAACGACGATCGTGATCCCGCCGAAGCACGCGACGGCCAGCGACATCACGCTGGTCGCCGTGATGATCGGGCGCGCCGGCGTGTGATAGCCGGATACACGCAGGATCGCCATCCCCGGCAGGAACTGGCCGGTGAGGCTGACGACGACGAGCGGCAGCGCGAGGCTGAGCGTCGTGCCCAGCGTCCATTCGGGCGCGATGAAGATCGGACGCGCGAGGCTCGGCGACACGTTGCCGAGATGCGTCATCCCGAGCAGCGTCGCGAGCGCGGCGCCCGTCAACAGCACGAGCACGATGCTGTAGCGCGGCAGCAGGCGCCGGAAGATCACGTAGGCCGCGATCATCCCGAACGCGAGCGCGGGCTGCGCCGACGCGGCGGAGAACGCATGCATGCCGAACGGCAGCAGGATGCCGGCCATCATGCCGCACGCGATGCCCCGCGGGATGTGGCGCACCAGCCGGTCGAAATACCCGGACACGCCGATCGCCAGGATGATCAGCGCGGCCGTGATGTACGCGCCGACGGCCTGGTTGAGCGTCAGTTGCGGAAACAGGCCGACGAGCAGCGCGGTGCCGGGCGCCGACCACGCGGTGACGACGGGCACCTTGAGCTTCCAGCTGGCGAACAGGCCCGACACGCCCGCGCCGATCGAGATCGCCCAGACCCACGACGTCACCATCTCGTTGGACGCATGCGCGGCCTGCGACGCCTGGAAGAAGATCGCGAGCGGGCCCGCGTAGGAAATCAGGACCGCGAGAAAGCCCGCGGTGATCGCGGAAACGGACCAGTCGTTACCGAGCGTGCGGATCGCGCCGGGTGGGGTGTTGGGTTGCATCGTCGTCGGGGAAGGCGGCGCGCGGCCGTGCGGCGGAGCCGGGGCGAATGATTGTTGGAGGCCCCGGATGAGCCGCCATTCTGCGCATTGCCGACGCAATTGGCAATTCGCGGGCGGCGATCGACGTTGTCGGCTTTTCGTAAGGATGGGCGCCGAAACGCGGAAACGTCTGACGTCAGGTACTGATCTGCAACACCCTGTCGACCACCGCCACCTTGATCCCGCTGCCCGTCGACAGCGATGCCGTGCCTGCGTCGAACGGATGCACGGGCGGATCGGTCGGCGTCCACGCATGGCGCGCGAGCAACGCGCGATACCCGCCGCGGATCACGAAGCCGCCGCATTTCTCCGCATACGCAGCGCGCCGCATCCGGTACGCGCGCGGCAGGTCGTACCACGGCAGCTTCGGCAGGTCGTGGTGGACGAGGTGATAGTTGTTGTTCAGGTACAGCAGCCGCATCGCGAAGCCGGCTTCGTTGATCGTGATGCGCGCTTTCGGATGCGGCGCGGCGCGATGCTCGTACAGCGAGCGGATCATCGCGAGCGACAGCGCGGGCCACGTGACGGCCAGCAGGTAGTACCACCACGGCACGCCGATCGCCCATTGCAGCCAGGCGAGCAGCGCGACCACGCACGCGGCATGCGTCGCCCACATCGGCAGATAGCGGAAGTCGCCGCGCCGGAACGCGGCGAACGCATCGCGGAACGTCGCGGCGATGGCGAGCGGCGGCCCGACGGCGATGCGTCCGAGGAAAGTCTTGCGCGCGACCGTCAGCGCCCGGCGCCAGCGCGGCAGCCGCGCCCAGCGTTCGCGTGTGACGTAGTTCGTTTCGGGATCGACGCCCGGCACGGTCAGGTCCTCGTCGCGATGATGCTCGAGATGCGTGTCGCGATACAGCGTGTACGGATACCAGATCGTCAGCGGCGGATAGCCGAGCAGCTTGTTCACGAAGGCGGAACGCGTCGGATGGCCGTGCAGCAGCTCGTGCTGCAGCGACAGGTGCCACGCGCCGAGCAGGATCAGCGGCGGCGTCGCGGCGCCGAGCGACAGGTGCCCGTCGCGCACGAGCAGCAGCACGGCGAGCCAGCCGCCGTAGATGACGACGACCAGCAGCCAGGTCGGCCACTCGGTCCGGGCGGTGAAGCGGGCGTCGAGCGCGGCGATCGCGCGCGCGTGGTCGACGTCGAAGTATTCGGCCATGGCGTTGAGGCAGATGGATCGGGCAGTGCGGGGAACGAGCGATGGAACCGGGGCGCTCGGCCCGGGTGCGCTGGTGTCTCGCGGATCACGGTCGGCCTGTCCGGCATCGCGCACGGTGGCGCGCCGGCAGGCATTCGAACGGTACCGGGGCGGGGCGACTACGCCAACCAATCGATTCGCATTTGCTTATCGTCTGGCGGCCGATAAGCATCCGGGCCGCCGCCGATGCGTAGAATGCCGGCATGAACCCCTGGATCGCAGTCCTGCCGATGTACAACGTGACGCCGCGCCATGCCGTGCTGTGGCGCGCGCTGCTGCGCGACGCGCTCGATGCGTTCGCGAACGCGGGCGGGCCCGCCGACGTCGCGCTGCCCGACGCGCCGTTCGACGATCTGCAGGCGCTGTGGCGGCGCGACGACCTGCTGCTGTCGCAGACCTGCGGCTACCCGTACCGGATGCTCGGCTTGCGCGACGTCGTGCGATTGATTGCGACCCCGATTTTCGACGCGGACGGTTGCGATGGGGCGTGCTACAGCAGCGTACTGATCGTATCGGCGCGCGTGCATGCGGGCGGCGCGACGACGCTCGCCGCCTGCCGCGGGTTGCGGGCCGCCTTCAACGGCGCGGATTCGCACAGCGGGATGAATGCATTCCGGCACGCGGTCGCGCCGCATGCGCACGACGGCCGGTTCTTCGGCTCGGTCACGCCGTTCGGTTCGCACCTGAACGTGCTGCGTGCGCTAGCGTCGGGAGAAGCCGATTGCGCGGCGATCGACTGCGTGACGTTCGCGTATGTGCGCGACGCGCTGCCCGATCTGCTGACGGACATCCGGATCATCGGCACGACGGCGTCCGCGCCGGGATTGCCGTTCGTCGCATCGCGGGCGGCGCTGGCGGATACGCAGGTCGTCGCGTTGCAGGATGCGCTGGACGGCGCGGTCGCCGCCGACGCGGAACGGGCGCGCGTGCTGAGGCTGAAGGGATTCGACCGGCTGTCGCCGGCCGACTACGACACGATTGCGCGGTTCGCGCAGGCAGCCGCGGCGCACGGCTATCCCGAACTCGCGTGACAAACGGGGCGGCGCCCGGCGGTACTGCGACCGCCCACGCCGCGGCCCGCTTACTCCTCGTCCATCAACCGGACCTTGACGCGCTTGCCCTTGATCTTCCCCGCATTGAGCTTGCGCAGCGCGTCGCGCGCGACGCCGCGCTCGATCGCGACATAGGTCGAGAACTCCGTCACGTTGATCTTGCCGATCTGCTTGCCGTCGAACCCGGCGTCGCCGGTCAGCGCGCCGAGCACGTCGCCCGGGCGGATCTTGTCCTTGCGCCCGCCGAGGATCTGCAGCGTTTCCATCGGCGGCAGCAGGACGCTGTCGTCCGCCGGCTTCAGCTCGGCGAGCGGATGCCATTCGACCTCGCGCTTCTGCGCCTGTTCGATCGCGCCGACGCGGCCCATCTCGTCCATGCTCGCGAGGCTCAGCGCCCAGCCGTCCTGATCCGCGCGGCCGGTGCGGCCGATGCGGTGTACGTGCACTTCGGGGTCGGGCGTCACGTCGACGTTGATCACCGCTTCGAGCTGCGCGATGTCGAGCCCGCGCGCGGCGACGTCGGTCGCGACCAGCACCGAGCAGCTGCGGTTCGCGAACTGGATCAGCACCTGGTCGCGTTCGCGCTGGTCGAGTTCGCCGTGCAGCGCGAGCGCATGGAAGCCTTGCGCGTGCAGCACGTCGAGCAGGTCGCGGCACTGCTGCTTGGTGTTGCAGAACGCGATCGTGCTCACCGGCCGATAGTGGTTCAGCAACTGGCCGACCGCATGCAGCCGCTCGTTCTCGGTCACTTCATAGAAGCGCTGGCGGATCTTGCTGTCGTCGTGGCGTTCCGCGAGCTTGATTTCCTTCGGATTGCGCAGGAACTGCTGGCTCAGCTTCGCGATGCCGTCCGGATAGGTCGCGGAGAACAGCAGCGTCTGGCGCGTCGTCGGACACATCCGCGCGACCTTCGCGATGTCGTCGAAGAAGCCCATGTCGAGCATCCGGTCGGCTTCGTCGAGCACCAGCGTATTCAGCGCGTCGAGCTTCAGGTTGCCGCGATCGAGGTGGTCCATGATGCGGCCCGGCGTGCCGACGACGATATGCGCGCCGTGCTCGAGGCTCTGCGCTTGCGGGCGCATCGGCGTGCCGCCGCACAGCGTCAGCACCTTCACGTTCTCCTCGGCGCGCGCGAGGCGGCGCACTTCCTGCGCGACCTGGTCGGCCAGCTCGCGCGTCGGGCACAGGATCATCGCCTGCACGTCGAAACGGCGCGCATCGAGGCGCGCGAGCAGCGCGAGCGAGAACGCGGCGGTCTTGCCGCTGCCCGTCTTCGCCTGCGCGATCAGGTCCTGGCCGGCCAGCGCGATCGGCAGGCTCGCGGCCTGGATCGGCGTCATGTCGACATAGCCGAGCTGCGCGAGGTTCGCGAGCGTGGCGGGCGTCAGCGGCAGCGCGCTGAACGGCGTGGCGGTCGGTTGGGTCAAGACAGGTCTCCGAGGTAGGGGCGGCCTTCCATCTGCTCGTAGACGACGTTGCCTTCGTCGTCCTCGAAGCGTTCGAGATAGTTGCGGGCGCCGCACAGCGGGCAGCGGAACAGCAGCCCCTGGCCTTCGTCCTTGATGACGACGTCGGACTGCTCCCACTGCGTGCCGCAGCTCTGGTTTCGGCAGGTAAACACGGTCTTTCTCCAGCTGAATTCGGTTGATGGCGCGCCCGGACGGGCGCGGCCACGGCGGGCGGCGCTCGCGCGGCTCGGGCGCGGGCCGCACCGGCGGTGGCTCGGGTTGGGTCGATGCGGATGATGGATCGGGCGGCGACGGCGTCGCGCGTGCCGCAATTCTAGCGGAAGCCGGTGCTTCCGCCCGGTGCGCACCAGGAAAAACGGCCGCCCCGGAGGGCGGCCGTGTCGGGCGGCATCACGGTGCCGCATGGGTGCCGCGCGGGTGTCGCGCGGCATCGGGCGCGTTACAGCGCCATGTCGGCCGACGCCTTCGCCGGGCGGGCCGGCGCGGCGCCGGTGGCCTGCGACGGCGCGCCGAGGTCGATCTTCGGCGGCGGCGACAGTTGCAGCACGTCGCTCGTGTAGGTCCATTCCTCGACGACCTTCGCCGGGCTGTCGTTCAGCCTGGTGCCGTAGCTCGGCACGATCTGTCGGATCTTCTGCTGCCACTCGGACGTCGCGACCTTGTCCTTGAACACTTTCTTCATCAGGTTCAGCATGATCGGCGCGGCGGTCGACGCGCCCGGCGACGCGCCGAGCAGGCCCGCGATGCTGCCGTCCTGCGACGCGACGATCTCGGTGCCGAGCTTCAGCACGCCGCCCTTGACCGGGTCGCGCTTGATGATCTGCACGCGCTGGCCGGCCTGCCACAGGCGCCAGTCTTCCTTCTTCGCGTTCGGGAAGTATTCCTTCAGCGCGTTGAAGCGGTCGTCGTCGGACAGCATCAGCTGGCCGGCGAGGTACTGCACCAGCGGGAATTCGTCGACACCCACGCGCATCATCGGCGCGACGTTGTGCAGGTTGGTGCTCTTCGCGAGGTCGAAGTACGAGCCGTTCTTCAGGAACTTGGTCGAGAACGTCGCGAACGGCCCGAACAGGATGATCTTCTTGCCGTCGATGATGCGCGTGTCGAGGTGCGGCACCGACATCGGCGGCGAGCCGACCGACGCCTTGCCGTAGGCCTTCGCGAGATGCTGCTTCACGACCTCGGGGTTGTCGGTCACGAGGAACGAGCCGCCGACCGGGAATGCGCCGTAGTCCTTCGCTTCGGGGATGCCCGACGCCTGCAGCAGGTGCAGCGCACCGCCGCCCGCGCCGATGAACACGAACTTCGCGTCGACGGCTTGCGGCGGTTCATCCGAGTGCAGCTTGACCCACGACACGTGCCACGTGCCGTCGGCGTTGCGCGTGATCTCGCGCACTTCGCTCGACAGCGACAGCGTGAAGTTCGGCTGCGTCTTCAGGTAGCCGACGAACTGGCGCGTGATCTCGCCGAAGTTCACGTCGGTGCCGATCGGCGTCCACGTCGCGGCCACCTTCTGGTTGCGGTCGCGACCTTCCATCATCAGCGGCACCCACTGCTTGATCTGGTCGTAGTCTTCCGAATACTGCATCCCGCGGAACAGCGGGCTCGCCTGCAGCGCTTCGTAGCGCTTCTTCAGGAAGCGGACGTTGTCGTCGCCCCAGACGAAGCTCATGTGCGGCGTCGAGTTGATGAACGAGTGCGGGTTCTTCAGCACGCCCTGCTTCACCTGCCACGCCCAGAACTGGCGCGAGATCTGGAACGACTCGTTGATCTCGATGGCCTTCGAGATGTCGACCTTGCCGTCCGCCTTCTCCGGCGTGTAGTTCAGCTCGGCGAGCGCCGAGTGGCCGGTGCCGGCGTTGTTCCAGCCGTTCGAGCTTTCCAGCGCGACGCCGTCGAGGCGCTCGACCATCGTCATCGACCAGTCGGGCTGGAGTTCGTGCAGCCAGACGCCGAGCGTCGCGCTCATGATGCCGCCGCCCACCAGCAGGACGTCGACTTTCTTCGTGTCGGCGGCGTGCGCGGACGATGTCGCGACGCACAGCGCGAGCGCCGACAGTATTACCCGTAACGTTTTGATCACAGCAGATCCCTTTTTCAACTTGGATGCATCGGTTTGCCATGCCGCCCGGCGCGCGGTTCCGTCGTGTCGAAACACGGGTCCGGAGATCCGGACCGCGAATCCGGAATTCCGGATCGACGCTGCACGCCGTTGCATTGGCGCACACGAAGCGATTCGGAAGGACACCTTCGGATCGGCTTCCCGCGAACAGGCAAGGGCCTGCGTCGCGACGGTGCGCCACGCGCCCGGCCCGGGTGGCGGGCCTGAGCGGACGGCGCTTCAGGCTGCGTCGAAAGCGGCCGCGCGCGACACGTTTTGCGGGGGCGGGATGGCAAGGGGCGCGTAATATAACCGAACTCGGACAACGTGTCGCAGGCGACGAATATCCCTGTTTTCGTGGGGTTTTTTGCGCGTCCAGGTTTCCGGAATGACGGTGTGCGACGCGGGAAAATCGAGGGGGATCAACGGGGCGGAATGGACGGTCACGCAGGCCATGCAACAGACCGGAACGTCACCGGGTCGCGGCGTTGCACCGCGACCCGTTCACGGCTACATCAGTTCACTTCACTTCGCTCCGCCGCTCCGGCAGAACTGCTCATACGCCTGCGCCGAATTCGCGAACCCCTGCGCCTTCGCGAGTTCCCACGGACGCTCGCACTGCCGGGTTCGTTCGCACCATGCGTAGCCGGCCGAGCCGATGCAGCCGTGCGCGTCGCGATCGCCGCCGACCCGCGGCGGGGCCGCTTGCGCGGCAGTGTCGGCGGGCGCGGACGCATTGGCCGGCGTGGACGATGGCGTCGCACAGGCGCTCAATGCGAATGCGCAGGCGATCGCGGCGGCAAACGACGCGGCGGGTGAGTAACGTTTCATCGGGTAGCGCTCCATGGGATGACGATCGGCGGCGGATGCCCGTGTGCGGGCGCCTGCAAAGCATGAACGGTCACGCGTCCGGCACCGGCACGCGCGACGAGAACTTCACCTCGCGCAACGCGAGGCTCGACTGGATCGACGACACGCCGGCCTGTTTCCGCAGCACGCGCTCGACGAATTCCGCATACGCGTCGAGATCGGCCGCGACGACCTGCAGGATGTAGTCGGCCGCGCCGGTGATCTTGTGGCACGACGTCACTTCGTCGTGACGCCGCATCACGTCCTCGAAGTGATCCGAATCCTGGCCCGAATGCATGTTGAACGTCACCTGCACGAACGCGAACACGTTCATGCCGAGCGTGCGCCGGTCGAGGTTCGCCTGATAGCCGGTGATCACGTGCTCGTCCTCGAGCCGCTTGCGGCGGCGCCAGCACGGCGTGACGCTGAGCGACAGCTTCTCGCCGAGCGTGGCGTTCGACAGCGCGCCGTCTTCCTGCAACAGGCGGAGCATCGCGCGGTCGACGCCGTCCAGTTCAACTGAAGCGCGATTTTTGCTCATATCCGGCATTCCGTAGACAATTTTCTCAAAATTGTACGAAACGAAGCGCTGAAAAGCAAAGCTATTGCCGGGCGGCCTCAATAGACTGTTGCCAACCCCTTTCCCCGTCATCCCTGCAACGGTCAACCATGCTTACGGTCTACAGCAGCGATCACCACCTGCATCGCGGCGTCGAACTGAAGGACGGCGCGATCACCGAGTCGTTCGAACACCCCCTTCGCGCCGAAACGGTGCTCGCGCAGGTCCGCGCGGCCGGCCTCGGCGACGTGATCGCGCCGCGTGCGTTCGACCGGGCGAGCTATGCCGGCGCGCACAGCGCGCGCTACGTCGACTTCCTCGCCGGCGCATGGGACGAATGGACCGCGACCGGCCGCACCTGCCAGGCGCTGCCGCTCGTGTGGCCGGTGCGCGCGATGCCGGCGGCCGCGACGCCGCCCGGCTTCATCGACGGCAAGCTCGGCTTCTTCGCGATGGACGCCGGCGCGCCGATCAACGCCGGCACGTGGGACGCGGTGAGCGCGAGCGCGAACTCGGCGCTGACCGGCGCCGACCTGCTGTCGGGCGGCGGCGCGCGCGCCGCGTTCGCGCTGTGCCGCCCGCCCGGCCACCATGCGGGGCGCGAGTACATGGGCGGCTACTGCTACCTGAACAACGCGGCGATCGCCGCGCAGCACGGCATCGCGCGCGGCGCGGCGCGCGTCGCGGTGCTCGACGTCGATTTCCACCACGGCAACGGCACGCAGGACATCTTCTACGAGCGGTCGGACGTGCTGTTCGCGTCGCTGCATGGCGAACCGTCGGTGTCGTATCCGTACTTCTCCGGCTACGCGGACGAGCGCGGCGCGGGCATCGGCGCGGGCTTCAACCTGAACCTGCCGCTGCCGAAGGGCACGCGGTGGGACACCTACTCGGCAGCGCTCGACCACGCCGCGGCGGCGATCGCCAGGCATGCGCCCGACCTGCTCGTCGTGTCGCTCGGCGTCGACACGTTCGAGCACGACCCGATCAGCCATTTCAAGCTGCGCTCGCCCGACTACCTGCGGATCGGCGAGACGCTCGCGCGCCTGAACCTGCCGACGCTGTTCGTGATGGAGGGCGGCTACATGGTCGACGAGATCGGCATCAACGCGGTGAACGTACTGCTGGGATTCGAAGGGCGTGCGTAAGCGCGGCACGACCTTCGGCGAATGACGGATCCGAACACGAACGAAGCGCGACAAGGAAGGAGACGAGCATGAATCGGCATCACAAGACGGTATTCGCCACCGCGGTTGCGCTGACGTGCGCGCTGCCTGCAGGGGCCGCGCAGGCGGACGACGTCGTGCGCATCGGGCACGTCGCGCCGCTGACCGGCGCGATCGCGCACCTCGGCAAGGACAGCGAGAACGGTGCACGGCTCGCGGTCGAGGAAATCAACGCGAAGGGGCTCGTGATCGGCGGCAGGAAGGTCACGCTGCAGCTCGACGCGCAGGACGACGCGGGCGATCCGCGCACCGCGACACAGGTTGCGCAGCGGCTCGTCGACGACAAGGTCGTCGGCGTCGTCGGCCATCACAACTCGGGCACGTCGATCCCGGCGTCGCGCGTGTATCGCGACGGCGGCGTCGTGCAGATCTCGCAGGCCGCGACCAACCCGACGTATACGCAGCAGGGCTTCAAGACGACCTATCGCGTCGTCGCGACCGACGCGCAGCAGGGGCCGGCGCTGGCGATGTATGCGGCGAAGAACATGGGGATCAGGACGGTCGCCGTGGTCGACGATTCGACTGCGTACGGGCAGGGCCTCGCGACCGAATTCGAGAAGGCTGCGAAGGCGGCCGGGATGAAGGTCGTGTCGCGCGACGCGACGAACGACAAGGCGATCGACTTCCGCGCGATCCTCACGAAGATCAAGGGCGCGAACCCCGACGCGATCATGTATGGCGGGATGGACGCGACGGGCGGGCCGCTCGCGAAGCAGGCGCGCCAGCTCGGCATGCGCGCGAAGATCCTGGCCGGCGACGGCGTGTGCTCGACCGATCTGCCGAAGCTCGCCGGGCCGGCGTCGGACAACGTCGTGTGTTCCGAGGCCGGCATCGCGCTCGAGAAGATGCCGGGCGGCGCGGCGTTCGCGAAACGCTACGAAGCGCGTTATCACCAGCCGATGCAGGTGTATGCGCCGTTCTCGTACGACGCGGTCTACATCATCGTCGACGCGATGAAGCGCGCGAATTCGACGGATCCGGCGAAGGTGCTGGCCGCGATGCCGGCCACCGACTATCGCGGCGTGATCGGCGAAACGAGCTTCACGCCGCAGGGCGACCTGAAGCACGGCGCGATCTCGGTGTTTACGTACAAGAGCGGCAGGAAGGCGCTGCTCGACATCGTCCGGATGTAACGCCGCGGCCGGGGCGCGCCGCGCCCCGTTGCGTCACGAGACCCGCACGCGCGCCTCGTCCGCGCGGCGCGCCGCATCGTGCACGATGTGCAGCTCCCGCGTGCGGATCGGCAGTGCGCAATCCGCGTCGGCGAGCGTCTTGCGCACCTGGCGCGCGAGACGCCAGCGCATCGCCCAGAACTGGTCGGTATGCGTCCACACACGCATGTTCGCGACAGCCGTGCTGTCGTCGAAGCGCATCACCATCACGTCCGGCGCGGGGTCCTGCAGCACGTCGGGATCGGCCACGGCCAGCGCACGCAGCGCAGCGAGCGCGCGATCGATATCGTCATGCACGGACACTTCCACTTCGAGATCGAGGCGGCGCGTCGGGTTGCGCGTGTAGTTGCGGATCGAGCTGCCCCACAGCGCGCTGTTCGGCACGTACTCGCAGATGCCGTCCGGCTTCGTCAGGCGCGTCATGAAGAGCCCGACCTCTTCGACGGTGCCCGCGACGCCCGTGCCGCCGTCGATATAGTCGCCGACCTTGAACGGCCGCAGCAGCAGAAGCATGATGCCGGCCGCGATGTTCTGCATCGTGCCCTGCAGCGCGAGCCCGATGGCCAGGCCGGCCGCGCCGAGCACCGCGACGATGCTCGCGGTTTCGATGCCGAGCTGCGACAGCGCGCCGACGATCGCGACGATGCGGATGCCCCATACCGCGACGTCGCAGAGGATCGGCCGCAGCGTGTCGTCGACGCGCTCCTTGTTCGAGAGCAGCCGGTTCAGCCAGTTGCCGATGCGTTTCGACAGCCACCAGCCGGCGACGAGCAGCGCCAGGGCGGCGGACAGCTTGAGGGAGAGGGTGGACAACGCGTTCCACAGGAACGTCCAGCGTTCCGGATGAAGTTGATCGAGAAACATGACGGGATTCCGGTGTTGAAGACACGATGCGCGGCGCGTGTCGTGCGCCGCGCAGCCCTCGACTGTACACGGCACCGCCGGTTTCGCGCGAATGCGTGGCGTGCCGGCTGCGCTGATTTAGTACGAGTATTAAGCGGCTTTTTGAACAAATAAGACGAGTCCTATTCAGCCGTTTCGACCACGCCGATACACTCGCTGTCGAGTAGCCGGATCGCGACGATCGTTCCTCCGCGACGCCCGGCTTTTTCCCGATTTTTCATTGAATAGCGAGTGACGACGTCATGCGGTCAGACCTGCGTTTCCGTGTCGCACGCGAGCAAGGTCAACCCGCGTCACGCGGCGTTCACCGTTTTCCGATCGGTCGCGCATTCCTGCGCGGCATCGTCGCGGCGGCCTGCGTGGCCGGCGCACAGGGCGCGGCAGCGCAGGCGTTTCACGACGCCGCGCCGGTCACGCCTGCGGCAGCGGAAAACACCGACCTTGGCGACGTGCCTTTCTTCAATTCCGCGCGCACCACGTGGGGCGGCCTGCGTGCATCGTCCGCCGCGCCGCTCGACGTCGCTTATGCGTCGCACGCGTTGAACGTGTCGGCGGGCATCGAACGCGACGATCCGGGGGCGCGCTTCGGCGCCTGCGTCGCGTATCGCGTGCTGTGCGATACCGCGCGCGGGGCGGTCGAACGCGGCTACGCGTCGCGGTTCGATTACGGGCTGGCGTCGGCGTTGCCCGCGACGGGTGTGCAACCGGCGTTCGCGCCAGGTCCGGTCGATCTGGCCGCCGCCGAGCCGTTCACGCTCGCGCAGCCGGATCGCGGCACGCGTGCCGGCGCGATCGTCGGCAGCCTGCATGCGTCGCTGGCGCGCGCCGATCTGCCGGCCGGTGTTGCCGCGCAGATCGTTCGCATGCTGGCCGGGCGCATCGATCCGAAGCAGCGCGGCGCGCATGGCGATACTTTCCGCGTGGCATTCGAGCCCGACCACGACGCAACGCGGCCGGGCCGCGTACGCGTGACGGCGCTCGACGTCCGCTTTCGCGGGCAGCAGGTCGCGGCGGTGTGGTTCGCCGCGCAGGCCGGTTCGCCGGGCGCCTATTACGACCTCGATGGCATGCCGCTCGCCGGTGCACGCTTCGCGATGCCGGTCGCCGCGACGCGCATCAGCTCGAAATTCGGCGCGCGTGTGCATCCGGTGAGCGGCGCGCGTCACGTGCATTCGGGCGTCGATCTCGCGGCGCCGGCCGGCCGCGCGGTGCATGCGTCGGAGCGCGGCGTCGTGACGTTCATCGGCACCGAGCCGCGCGGCTACGGCAAGTACGTGGTGATTCGGCATGACGGCGGCTACGCGTCGTACTACGCGCATATGTCGGCGTTCGAGCCGACGCTGCGAACCGGCGCGCGCGTGATGCGCGGTCAACGCGTCGGCGCGGTCGGCAGCACGGGGACCGCAACCGGCCCGCATCTGCACTTCGAGGTGCGCCGGCATGCCCGCCTCGTCGATCCGATCGAACTCGTGCACGCAGCCCGAGCAGCGAAACTGAAGGGCGCACAGCGCGTGGCGTTCAACCGCGTGGCGCGTGATGCGCGTGTGCAACTGGCGTCGGCCACGTTCGCGCAGCCGGTGGCGCTGTCGAAGGTTGTCGCGCCGCAGGCGGGCTGATCGTTCGCGGATGCCGGCCGTGGGCCGTGATGGCCGGCATCGTAATGGTGAGCACGCATATCGGCGTCGCCACGCGGATAGTCGGAAATGCGCCTGCGTTCGAATGGCACGACATCGTGCAAAGCAACATCGCCAAATGGCGCGCAATATTCCGCGCGGACCATTGTTCATCGAATTACGTCAAATTTTCCGATTGATTCGGATTACGTCACGTTTGCTGAGCGCGGATAAGCGAAAGCTGGCAAATTCAACCGGCTTTCATTCTCGCTCGGCCGCCCCGGCCCTCCGGCGCTTCATATGCTGCATAGCGGCAATTTCATCGCCTTTATTTCCCGATGCGAAATTAATCGCACCGTGATTGCCGATATCACGCATTCGGATCTTGCGATTATTTCAACACAGGTGATATAACCCGTTCCACGCACCGATTTGCAGCAATAACGTCACCAATAAATGCGAGCGGAAAATGAAAAGAAAGGCGCGGAACCTGGGTTTGGGTGGAATGGCGATTCTCACTGGCGCGGTGCCGGTCAGTGCGTATGCGGCGTGCTCGGCCACCGCGCCGGGCAGCGGCACGACGGTGACGTGTACCGGCGCGAACGCGCCGTCGGTCGTGGCCACGGCCGGCAGCACCGGCGTGACGATCAACCTCGATTCGACCGTGACGGGCAGCTACGTGCTGACGTCCACGCCGACGCCGTTCTCCATAGATACGTCGAGCACGATCACCAACAACGGCAGCCTGTCGATGTCCGGCAACGGCACGGGCGTCGCGAATCGCGGCGCGGTGCTGCTCGGCGTGAACAACGGCAACACGCTCACCAATGCGGCGACCGGCGTGATTTCGACGTCGGGCACGTACAACGACGGGATGGCCGCGAACGGCAACAACAATACGCTGGTCAACAACGGCACGATCACGACCACCGGCAACAACGCGTACGGGATGACGGCCGCGTGGGGGCAAAGCAATCCCGGCGCATCGGGCAACGAGATCGTCAACACGGGCACCGTGACGACATCCGGCAACAATGCCCGCGCCGCGTCGCTGCTCGGCGGCAACGGCACGATCACCAACAGCGGCACGCTGACGTCGAACGGCCGCGATGCGCCGGCCGTCTACATGCAGGGAAACAACGACACGCTCGTCAACAGCGGCACGATCCAGACCACCGGCACCGCGACCAGCGGCGGCAGCGTCGACGCCGTCGTATCGAACACGCTCGGCAGTTCGTTCACCGCGACGATCACGAACCAGGCCGGCGGCAGGATCATCAGCAACAACGGCATCGGCGTGCGCTCGACCAACGGCGCGACGACGATCACCAACGCGGGGCTGATCCAGGGCGGCGGCGGCACCGCGATCCAGGGCGGCAACGGCAACGTGACGCTGATCCTGCAGACGGGCTCGCAGATCGTCGGCACGGCCAACGGCGGCGCGGGCACCAACACCGTGACGTTGCAGGGCACCGGCACCGCGTCGAATGCGTTCACGAATTTCCAGAGCCTGACGATGGCCGGCGCCGACTGGACGTGGGCCGGCACCGGCACGTTCTCGACCGCGCTGGTGCAGAGCGGCACGCTGAACCTCACCGGCACGCTCGGCACGACGACGGCGTCGGTCGTCGCGACCGTCAACGCGGGCGCGACACTGCAGGCGAATGCGTCGAACCTGCCGCTGTCCGTCACCGACAACGGGCTCGTGCGCTTCCAGCAGGACAGCGCTGGCACGTACACGGGTACGATCGGCGGGTCGGGCGCGGTGGAGAAAACCGGCGCGGGTACGTTGACGCTCACGCCGTCCGCGGCGGGCGGCAATACGTATTCCGGCGGCACGACGATCACGCAGGGCACGCTGTCGGTCGCGGCGGACAACGCGCTCGGCGCTTCGTCGGGATCGCTGACTTTCAACGGTGGCACGCTACAACTCGGCAGCGCGTTCGATCTCGCGTCGAGCCGCGCGGTGTCGATCACGTCGAACAACGGCACGATCGATACGCAGGGCTTCGATTCCGCGATCGCGCAGAACGTCACCGGCACGGGCGCGCTCACCAAACTCGGGGCCGGCACGCTGACCTTGAATGGCGCGAACACCTATGCAGGCGGCACGGCGCTGAATGCCGGCACGCTCGTCGTCGGTGACGCCGCGCACGCGTCCGCTGTGCTGGGCGGTGGCGGGCCGGTGACGGTGGCGTCAGGCACAATGCTCGGCGGCTACGGCAGCGTGACGGGCAACGTGACGAACAACGGCACGCTCTCGGTCGCGAACGCGCTGGCGAGCCTCGCCAGCGGCGCGACCGGCAATTTCCGGATCAACGGCAACCTGACCAACGCGGGGCGCGTGCAGCTCGGCGGCAGCGGCGTGGGCAACACGCTGACGGTCGCGGGCAACTACGTCGGCCAGAACGCGACGCTCGCGCTGAACACGACGCTGGCCGGCGATGGCGCGCCGTCGGACAAACTGGTCGTCAGCGGCGGCACGGCGAGCGGCTCGAGCACGCTGAAGGTGACGAACGTCGGCGGCGCGGGCGCGCAGACGACGGGCGACGGCATTCAGGTCGTGCAGGCGACGAATGGCGCGACCACGAACGCGAACGCGTTCTCGCTGTCCGGCGGGACGGTCAGCGCCGGCGCGTACACGTACTTCCTCGCGAAGGGGGGTGAGTCGAATGGCACAGGCGACAGCTGGTATCTGCGCAACACGGTGCCGCCGAAGCCGCAGCCGCCCGTTGTTCAGCCCGGCCAGCCGACGCCGCCGGCCGAGCCGCCGATCACGGCAGCCGAAGGCACGCCGGAATCGATCGTCGAAGCGGTCGACCATGCCGGCGTCGGTGGTACGCCAGAACCGGTCTATCGCCCCGAAGTGCCGCTGTACGCGGAAGCGCCGGCCGTCGCGCGCCAGCTCGGCCTGCTGCAGATCGACACGTTCCACGATCGTCAAGGCGAGCAAGGGTTGCTTGCCGAAAACGGTTCGGTACCCGCATCGTGGGCGCGTGTATGGGGCGGCAACAGCAACATCAAGCAGAAGGGTGACGCGACACCGTCGTTCGACGGCACGGTGTGGGGGATGCAGGTCGGGCAGGATCTCTACGCCGATACGACCGCTCGTGGCCATCGCAATCACTACGGTTTCTTCCTCGGCTTCTCGCGCGCGGTCGGCGACGTGAAAGGCTTCGCGCTCGCGCAGCCGGACCTGGGCGTCGGCTCGCTGCAGGTGAATGCGTACAACCTCGGCGGCTACTGGATGCATATCGGCCCGGGCGGCTGGTACACGGATGCGGTGCTGATGGGCAGCGCGCTGACCGTGCGCACGCATTCGAGCGACATCGTCAACGGCTCGACGAACGGCAACGCGTTCACGGGTTCCGTCGAAGCCGGGCTGCCGATCGCACTGGGTAACGGGATGACGCTCGAGCCGCAGGCGCAGCTCGTGTGGCAATGGCTGTCGCTCGACCGCTTCAACGACGGCGTGTCGAGTATCACGTGGAACAACGGCAACACGTTCCTCGGCCGGATCGGCGCGCGGCTGCAATACGCGTTCGATGCGAGCGGCGTGAGCTGGAAGCCGTACTTGCGCGTGAACGTGCTGCGTTCGTTCGGCACCGACGACAAGACGACGTTCGGCGGTTCGACGACGATCGGCACGCAGGTCGGGCAGACGGCCGGACAGATCGGCGTGGGCCTCGTCGCGCAACTGACGAAGCGCGGCAGCGCGTATGCGACGGTCAGCTATCTGACGAACCTCGGTGGCGAGCACCAGCGCACGATTACCGGCAATGCAGGCGTGCGGTGGGCGTGGTGACGACGAAGCGCGTCGACCGACAGTCGGCCTCGGAGAGTGATCGGGCCGTAGCGCGAGCTCGACGCGCGCATACGGCACCGGACTGGAAGTTGAGGCAGAACAGGGTTTGAACCAGATGGCCGTGCCGCCGATCACCATCCAGTGCCCGTGCCACGGTCACATCGTGCGCGGTTCCGGATGGCAGGCGGTCGAGGCATGCGCCGCAAAACCCACGCCGTCGGTAGCGTGCCGAACCGGAACCGCGCAGCGATAGCGTAGCGTTTGGCGCCACGCAGGCCAATCAGCCTGGTCCGATTTGGCGGAGCCCTGGCAGCCAGGTGCGCTATGCGCCGCGTGACGCCGCGTCGGTCGGGGTGTCCCGGCACGACGCGGGCCACAGGGCCGGGTGTACCCGATCGAGATAGCGGAAGGCGGCACGGCCCCGCGAAACTGCATCCATGTCGATGGCGACGTCGACCACCGCGTCCCGGTCTGACGGTGCTGCGGCAATGACGTCGCCTTCGGGCGAAGCGACGATGCTTTCTCCGCTGAACGTATAGCGATCGCCCGGGCCGACCCGATTGGCCATCGCGACGAAGACCTGATTTTCGAGCGCACGTACGGGAATCATTTTCCGATGGACATGGCCATGAGGTTGCATCATGCCGTCGGGGATGACGATCAGTTCCGCGCCGGCCCGCGCGAGCGCGCGGGCGGTTTCCGGGAATTCCAGATCGAAGCAGATCAACATGCCGACCTTGACGCCGCGCCATTCGCACACGTCGAACGTGCCGCCCGCTTCGAAGACGCCCGCATCCGATTCGTACAGGTGGGACTTGCGATAGCGCAGCCGGAGTTCGCCGAATTCATCGACCAGAATCGCCGTATTGAAGTAGCGTCCGTCGTCCTGTTCCGCGACCCCGATGACCACGGCGACGTGCGCGTCACGCGCGGCGGCGCGAATCGCCGACACGGATGGCCCGTCGAGCGGTTCGGCCAGGTGCGCGACGTTTTCGGCTGTGGGGAACCCCGAAACATAGGTTTCGGAGAAAATGACCAGATCGGCGTTGCCTCGCGCCGCTGCAATGTGCGCAAGGGCCTGGGCAAGGTTCGATGCATGGGCGCCGTCCTCCAGGGTGGACTGGATCAGGCGCAATCGCAAGATACTCATTGTCGGTACTCCATGACGGTGGTTGGCGAGCGTGACGGAAGCCGTGCCGGCGAGAGAGCCGGGAGGTGCCGACGCACGGATTCGATCCGTTCACGCATCGACGGCGGGCGTCTCGGCGATGACGCGGCGTTCGCGATCGAGATCGAGCGAGCGTGACAGGAGCCAGTAGACGCCTCCGGAGACGATCAAACCAATGAGCCAGGCGATGTCGACCCCACCGAGCATGCGCGCAAACGGCCCGACGAATACCTCCCGGTTCACCTCCGCGTCGAACACATAGAAGAACGGCACCATCGACGCGAATCCGATCAGGTAAGACAGGATTCCGCGCAATTGCCACGCGCCGTACAAGCCGCTCGGTGTGAAGAAATGCGTGATCGCGTAATGGCCCCGGCGCACGAAGAAGTAGTCGACGAGGTTGACGGCGGTCCACGGCACCAGGAAGTAGAGCATCAGCGTGAGGAATGTTTGAAGCAGCGCGATGCCGTTGCCTCGGATCGCGAACACGCAGGCGAGCACGAACGTGCTGATCGCGAGAATCGACGCGACCCGCGCGCGGCGCGTCGGTTTGATCGGCACGATCGAATCGATGCCGGTCAGCACCGTCAGCATTGCGCTGTATGCGTTGAGCGCGATGATCGGGAGGAAACCGGCGAGCGACACGAATGCGATCAGCTTGCCGAGACCGGGGACGAGCGAGGCGCCGACGTCGTTCATCGCGACCAGCGCATCGGCCGCGTGCAACTTCTGGGCGAGCCATGCCCCCAGGCCGATCATCCATGCGCCCGACAGCGACGCGCCGGCAAAGATCACCGCGATCAGCTTCGCGCGGCTCGTCTGTTTCGGCAGATAGCGCGAATAGTCGGATACGTACGGGGCATACGAGATGTTGTAGCTCGCGGCAATCGCAAACTGGGTCGCGAAGCCGATCCAGTTGAAACCGGATGGCGTCGACGGCACGGGGGCGCTCGACGGCGCGGCATGGCCGAACACGAGCGAGAGCGTGACGAGCGCATAGAGCGGCAGCGTGGCGAACAGTGCCCACGTGAAGGTGCGGTGCATCAGGTCATGCCCGTAGATCGCGAGCAATGCACCGATCGCGACCGCCGCGACGGCGACGAAACCGCCATCGATGCCGAAGACGTTGTGCACGCCGTCGACCATCAGCGAAACGTTGACGACGTTGAAGCCGACGAACACGAACAGCGTGGCGAGCAGCGCGACGATGACGCCGCGATAGCCGAACTGCGCGCGCGACTGGATCATTTGCGGCAACCCCATTTCGGGCCCCTGCGAGCCGTGGAACGCCATGAACAGCGTGCCGAACATGATGCCGAGCGCGCCGGCGAGCGTCGTCCAGCCCGCCGACAGGCCCATGCCGGGCCCGACGAAACCGATCGAGATCGTGAAAAAGTGGAAATTGCCGAGAAACCAGAACGGCCCCTGGCTGGCGAGCTTCGCATGGCGCTCGCTCTCCGGAATGTAGTCGATCGAATGATGCTCGATCTGAAGGCCGGTTGGTTCGGCGCGAGCGAGGTCGAGGGTCTCGGGGCGATGCATGACGACGATGTCTCCGTGAGCATGCCGCGGCAGGCGGCATGTTTGCGCGCCAACGA
Source organism: Burkholderia sp. 9775_39 (assembly GCF_015712225.1). Lineage (NCBI taxonomy): Bacteria > Pseudomonadati > Pseudomonadota > Betaproteobacteria > Burkholderiales > Burkholderiaceae > Burkholderia > Burkholderia sp. 9775_39. The sequence goes on from NZ_JACCQC010000009.1 coordinate 264,371, forward strand.
GCGTGGCGCTTGATGAATGTTCGTATGATCAGGGACTGCGTGGGCGACCGGTCGTACGTGGGGATCGACGTGTCAGCCGGGCATGCGGGACCGGCAGCCCGGTGTCGGCAATGCGGCAAGCGCCGACATGTCGGGGCAAACGGTGCCGGGAGGGATCACCGCGTCAGCTGTCTCAATTTTGTTGTCTCCTTTCGTGCGATCGGCAAGAACGTGGTCAGCGTCGGTCTCGATGCGCCGCGTCGCCACTGGACGTAGTTGTACGCGGGTGATGCGAAAAGAGGAATGCGAATATATCGACGTAAACATCGATCCGGATCGATGCATGGGCGCGTGACGCGGCTATCCGAAGCCGGCGCGTGAGGATGCGGTGATGCATCCAGAAATGGAGTTGAGCGATCGGCCCATGCCAGAGCGGGAATGACCGCCGGATTTGCCGATCGTTTTCTAGCTGAATGCGGGCAGACAAGCTCCGGCACGACGCTTACGAATCATGCATTCGCATGTGGCGCATTGCGTTTTTGTGCGAGCGGTTGCAGGTCAGGCCATCGCGCGATCGGCCCCGGATTTTCCTCAAAATGCTCCCCGCCGAACACGACGGCTACCTTGTTGACTGCGTTGATCGCGGTCGAGATCGCGCCTTCTATCCAACCGGCTACCCAGGACACATCGTCGCCAGCCAGTACGAATCGATCTGCATCGTCGTTGGGAGTGCCATCGGGCTTGATCCCGTCCATGAACTGCGAGAACACCCGACGCTGTTTCTCGTAGTCGCCCGGCAAGTTCATCTTGAATGCACCGAGGAAATGCGGCTGGTTTTCCCAGTTGATTTCGACTTGGGCGTCGTCGCGATCTACTAGGTAGCCGCGCAAATTGAGGCCGGGATAGATGTCTTCGAGCACCTCGATGCACATCTGGACGTGAGTCAGTAACGCCTGAGGGACATTGCGATCGCCGTCGAACTTCACTGAGTCGTCGTTCCACGTGTAAGACAGGAAGATGCCGTGTCGTTTATCTCCGTTGGGAAGGACGTAGCTGACCAGATAGGTGCCGCGCGGTAACCGGTCGGACAGCGTAATACCCATCTTGCGCTTGCCGAGTGGCTTACCTGGTTCGGGAGCGTGACGTCCTTCCCAGAAAGGCTCCTTCACGGCGACGAAAATTTTTGCCGACTGCATGTAATGCGTGTACTGAATCGCTTCCCATAGAGTCTGGTCGAACAGTTCTGTAGTCGCCTTGTATTTCGTGATCCCACCATCGCCGATCTTCCCGGGGTAGCTGCGGAACTTGTCGAGTACTCGCAGATGCGGTGTATAGATGACCGCATCGAATTCCTTCCGCACTTCGCGTCCAGTGCGGGTATCAGTGATCCAGGCCGCGATGGTGCCGTCTTTCAGCCGCTCGAAATGCCGGATTTCTTTGTTGAGTAGTGGTTCTGGATCTTTCGGAAATTCACTTTGTAAGCTTTCCCGGGTTGTTTCCCATACGGAAGTATTCGACGTAGCCGAATCGGATGGATCTCCGAGTTCGTCAGGCGTTTTCTTGACGAGCTTTTCCGGCAGCGTGGTCGTGCCGTCGTACATCAGTTTGTGATCGACGTCGAGTCCGGTGTAAAGCACACGCAGCACTTCGAGGAATCCGTTTGGATAATCAGTATTCCAGCCGCCCGTGCCAAAGCCGATCTGGCCAAACAGGTCGATTTGATCCTTGGTCCAGCCAGACTGCTTGATCAGCCCGCCGTAAAAACTGACGTCGTCCCACCTGTGATCGTTGATCAGCGCGTTCCATACTTGCTTGATTTCCGTCGTATTGGGTGGCGTCTCCGACATGGCTTTCTGAACTGTTTCGAGGTCGATTGGTGCCGTGTTCAACCAGCCGTCTTCGCCGAACATCTGACCTTCGAGCTCGTCGTATGCGGGTGGCTTCGGATACTCGTCGGCTCCTGCTCCTCCGACTTCGTAGTACTCCGTCTTGCCCTTATAGTCGACCACCGTGCAGACCGCTGCCGGGCTACCCGGATTCGGAAAATCCGTCGATCTGCCTTCAGCAGTCATGCCCGCTTTCTCGAAATAATGCATTCCAGCCTTGCCCGATTGTGGGAAGCGCATCGCACCGAGTTCGGCGATGACTTCCTGTGGCGTACCCGGTGCGCAGCGATGTGCGTTGAGGCGGCCGCCGATGCGACTGGACGCCTCGACCAGAACTGGCTTTAGCCCCATGCGCAGCAATTCGTAGGCGGCGATCGCTCCGGTGACGCCGGCACCGACGACGAGTACGCTTTTGCCTTGTGCGTCGGATGGAAGCTTGAAAAGCGGCTTGTCAAGTTGTTTTGCTTTGTCGAGAAAGGCGCCGTAGTGAAACGGGAAATCGGGAATCAGTGCCGCGAGATCCAGATTGCGCGTTTTGGGTGTATTGCGATTGTGCGACGGGATGGACGACATCTGATTGCTCCTCGGACTGAAAATATCGATTTGATTGTTCAGAATGGCAACGTCATTCAAGTAAAGGATCGCTCTATATTTCTTGGTTTGCGAGCCAGCTAAGAGTAGAAAATCGTTATGCCAGTTTCAAGGCGGAATCATGGATGTTGATCGATATCACGCCGATGCAATTGAATCGCCTGAAAAGACTGCCGTACAGGCGCGAAACGGAGACGGCACAACGAGCGATCGACCTTGGCGCGTATCGTCGCGGCCGATCGCATCATTGCGGCGCGGGTCGGGGCTCGCAGATGACGGACGCACACCGGCCAGTCGCCACGCCGGGCGGCGCGGCGACGCTCGTCGGGCTAGCGTGCGTCAACCCAGCGGCCAGTTCAGGATCGCGATGCCGTCGTTGTAGTCGCCATCGCCGCCATCTTCCGATCCGACCAGCCCGAAGTAGGTCTTCTTGAAGATGTCGACCTGGCGCGAGCCGATCTTCGACGGCTTGCCGTTCGCCGTCACGACCACGCGCACCTTCCCCTTGCCCGAGTTCACGATCTGCGTGTTCAGGTTCGCGTCCTGCGTGCCGGCGCCCTGGAACGTCGCGGCCGGTTTCGGGTTGTCGTCGACGAACACCTCGATCGTCTGCGGTGCGGACGAATTGACCAGCGCGGTCACGCCGAATGCGATGTTCGGCGGCAGGTTGAAGATGCCGTCGCGTTCGCCGCCGCCGGTCGGCACGGGCGCGGGCTGCACGGGGTGCGGTGTCGCTTTCGAGAAGTAATTGACCACCGCGCCGACGCCGAACTTCGCCGCGGCACCGGGCAACACGCCCGGCGCGCCGGCCCACGTCACCGTGCAGGCAACGACCTCGCCTGCCGCATCGGTTTTCACCTTGTTCTGCCAGCTGCCGACGTCGAAGCTGTACGGGATCGTCGCGATATCGACGAACACGTCGTATTGCGGCAGTTTCTCGACGAGCTGCGCGGTCATGAACTGGCGCATCCGGTCGAGCACGGCCTGATCGCCGTTGGCCTGCACGGCAGTGGCGTCGTTGCCCGCGAGTTGCAGCAGCGCGTAAAGGTCGTCGTGGGTAAAGGGTTGTGACATGTCGTCCTCGTCTGAATGGAAGGTTCCGCATCGCATGACCGGCGAACGGATTTCGCCGGACCGCGCGCGGTGTACAGCAGTGGGACTGCAAATGACTGCTCGAACGATGCGCAATGCATGGCGGGCCCCGTCGCCATTGCGATGGTTCGTGATGGCCGTCGATCAACCCAGCGGCCAGTTCAGGAACACGATGCCGTCGTTGTAATCGTCGTCGGCGCCGTCTTCCGATCCGACGATCCCGAAGTACGACTTCTTGAAAATGTCGACCTGCCGCGAGCCGAGCCGCGACGGCCTGCCGTTCGCCATCACGATCACGCGCACGCGTCCGTTGCCGGAATCGAGCACTTTCGTGCCGAGGTTCTGGTCCTGGGCGCCGGCGCCCTTGAACGTCGCGGCCGGTTTCGGGTCGTCGCCGATGTAGATGTCGATCGTCTGGTCGTTCGCCGCGTGGGTGAGCGCGGTCACGCCGAACTTGATGTGCGGCGGGAGATTGAACGTACCGTCGCGTTCGCCGCCGCCGCCGATGTTGCCGGCCCCGGTGCCGCCGGTTTCGGCACCCTGATTGCCGTCGCCTTGCGACGACGACAGGGCGGCCGTGCCCCCGGTCGCGGACAGGCTCGCGTACGAATCGATGTGCATCGCGCTGCCGCGCACGCTTTTCCACTGGCCCTTCACGAACGTGACGCCGCTGCCGACGTCGATCGTCGCGACGAGCGTGAACGGCATGCGGCCGGTGCTTTCGGGCACTTTCGACGAATACGTGAAGCAGCCGTCCGCGACGACGCCCTGGTTCGTCGCGATCGCGAAATAGATGCCGGGGAAGTTGTTGCCGGTCGCATAAGGCGTCGGCACGTTGAGGATGACTTGCAGTTTGCCGTCGCGAATTCCGGCCTTCGCGACGTCGAGGTAGAGGCCGGGGATGTCGACGTAAGTCTCCGACGTCACGACGGGCGCGCTGACGATCGAAGCCGAAAGGAGGGGCATGGGAGTCTCCGGAGGG